>CBDTYC010000278.1:0-3968 GCA_965364495.1 uncultured Yoonia sp.
AACTGGCTGCCCTTGGGTTGGGCAATCAGCATGCGACAGCTATTTGTACCCAAATCCAAAGCGGCATAAAGCTGCGCCGGATCAGGCGATGTTGGCGCGGGGGTCTCGACCGCTTTAGGGAACACGCCCGCACCGTTGGGACGCTTGGGCGCCATAATCACGCCCTCCATTTTCAAGTTGTCCCCAAGCTATGTCGCGATCTGGCTTTGCACAAGTCCTGTGATTGGTTAGCCCGAAAAGTTGCATAATAGAGTTGAGGATTTTGCGACTTGGACTGACTGGCGCAGGACCCTTGTTGCAGGCTAGGACCAAGGCGCGGTCGCTCGCTGCGTCTGGCATGTCGAAAACCGACATCGGGTGGCGCGGGCGAATGATAGAACCAACGCAAGACCAACGAGGGAGAATCAAATGGCTGACGTAACGATCGTTTATTGGCGCGATATGCCAGCGCAGGTTATTGTGGGCCGTGGCCGTCGCGGAACCAAGTTGCCTTTGCCAGAGCGCTTTGAGCAGGCGATTGACCGCGCCGCCATGAAGTCCGGCGCAGCAGAGTCAGATGAGTATATGGCAGGTTTCCGCAAAGCAGATCCTGTTCCCGTTGATGGCACAGACCAAGAGGCCGCCGAAGCCACGGTTGCCAGCATCGTCGCCGAATACGACCTGGAGCGTATCAAGACCCTAATCGCCAACGATGGCTGGGCCTGACGCCCGTCCCCACATCCCCTCATCAGGAGCCCGCCTATGTCCTTGCTTTCATTCGGTAGATCAAAAAAACCTGCAGAGCCAAAAGAGAACGCGCAGATCGAAGCGTTCCTCAAGGATTACTCGATTGAAGTGATGCCGCGGACGGCTGAAAAGGTCGAAGACTTTGCCGAACTGCTACCCGCAGGTACCCGCGTTTACATCGCGCACATCGAAGGCACCCCAATCGAAGAAATGGTCGCAACCGCCAAACGCCTATCTGCCGATGGTTACAACGTCATGCCGCACTTTCCCGCGCGCATCATCAAGGACGAGGCAACCCTTGCTGACTGGATCGCCCGCTATCAGGGCGAAGCTGGTGTAGAACAGGCGCTGCTGCTGGCTGGCGGCGTGGCAGAACCTTACGGTGATTATCATTCCTCCATGCAACTGCTGCAGAGTGGCCTGTTTGGCAAAGCCGGTTTCAAGCATCTGCATGTTGCAGGCCACCCCGAAGGCAACCGCGATATTGATAAAGACGGCAGCAATACGCTCGTGATGGATGCATTGCGCTGGAAACAGACGTTTGCGGACACATCCGATGCAAAAATGGCGCTGGCCACGCAGTTCGCTTTTGAAGCCGGTCCGATTATCAAATGGGCCGACAGCATCAAAGAGGCTGGAATCTCGATCCCGATTCACATTGGCATCGCTGGTCCGGCCAAGCTGCAAACCCTGATCAAATTCGCCATCGCTTGCGGCGTCGGTCCATCCCTGAAAGTCCTGCAAAAACGGGCGATGGATGTCACCAAGCTTTTGCTGCCTTACGAGCCGACAGAAGTTCTGACAGAGCTTGCTGCGCACAAGGCGGCCAATCCCGACTTCAATATTACCAACGTTCATTTCTTCCCACTAGGCGGCATCAAGACCAACGCCAATTGGGCCATCGCAAACGGCGGCGCTTCTGCCGTTCCTGCTTCTCAATCCTAAGGACCTGTCCATGACACGCACGATTGTCGAATCCAAAACAAAGACTGCCATTATCGGGTTCGACCAACCCTTTTGCGTGATCGGTGAGCGGATCAACCCAACCGGTCGCAAGATCCTTGCAGAAGAGCTGGAGCGTGGCGACTTTTCCCGCGTCGAAGCTGACGCCATCGCACAGGTTGCTGCCGGCGCGAACATTCTTGATATCAACTCGGGCGCTGTGTTTTCGAACAAGATGGCCGAAGATCCGCGCTATGCTGACAACAACTTTGTTGAACCGCCATTGATGCGCGAAATGGTCGAGCGCGTACAAGCGATTGTAGATGTACCGCTTTGCATCGACAGCTCTGTTCCGGGTGCCTTGGAAAACGGTCTGGCCGCGGCAGAGGGTCGCCCGCTATTGAACTCGGTCACCGGGGAAGAAGAACGTCTTGAGCTGGTTTTGCCACTGGTCAAGAAATACAACGTGCCCGTCGTTGCGATTTCCAACGATGACACTGGTATCTCAGAAGACCCCGACGTCCGTTTCGCCGTCGCCAAAAAGATCGTCGAGCTTTCGGCTGATTTTGGTATTCCTGCGCATGACATCGTGGGTGATCCACTGGTGATGCCGATCGGTGCGATGGGAACGGCTGGATTGCAAGTGTTTACACTTGTCCGCCGTTTGCGTGAAGAACTGGGCGTCAACACCACCTGCGGTGCGTCCAACATCAGCTTTGGCTTGCCTAACCGTCATGGCATCAACAACGCGTTCTTGCCGATGGCAATGACCGCGGGCATGACGTCAGCCATTATGAACCCTGTTGCCTTACCAATCGGACCGCTCAAGATCGCCGAGAAACGCGCAGAGATTGCGGCAGCCGGTATCATCTTGCCAGAAGACATGGACGATGAGACGTTTGTGACGCTGTTCGGAATGGGTTCCACCCTGCCGCGTGCCGGTAAGGAAATGGAAGCGATCCGCGCGGCCAACTTCCTGACCAACAATGACCCGTCGGGATCGGAGTGGATCAAGTTCAACCGCGTCGCCCCGAAAGAGGGCGAAGGACGCGCCCGCACTGGCCGCCGCAGGCGCGGCTAGGATTTGGTCCGCGCAGCAAGTCCACGCAGCGCATTTCCAAAAACCAACATATCACCACCCACGCCGAGCAAGGTTACGCCTTTCTCGGCGTATTCATTCAAACGGCTCTCATCAAAGGTAATGATCCCTGCGATTTTGCCCGCCGCAACCGTGCGCGCGATCAGATGGTCAATCGCCGCTTCGACCTCCGGATGGTCCGGCTGCCCCGGATAGCCCATGTCGGCAGACAGATCAGCAGGTCCTACAAAGACACCGTCTACGCCATCTGTTTGTGCAATTGCATCAATGTTCGCAACGGCTTGCGCACTTTCAGCCTGAACCAGCAAGCAAACCTGTTCGTTGGCTGTATGCGGATAATCAGCAACCGCGCCAAAACCAGTGGCACGCGCAAGGATTGCACCCATTCCGCGATTCCCTTGCGGCGGATAGCGCATCGCACGTGCCATTTCCGTTGCCGTTTGCGCATCGTCAACCATTGGCACGACAACGGTTTGACAGCCAAGGTCAAGCACCTGCTTGATCATCCACGCCTCTGCATTGGCAACACGCACCACGGCCTGTGTGCCACTGACGGCAAGCGCCTGCAGTTGCGGCAGGATTTCTGACAGCGTGTTTGGCCCGTGTTCCCCGTCGATCAGACACCAGTCAAAACCGGCATTGCCAGCAAGTTCCGCCAAGATACCTGTCCCGGACGTCAGCCAAATCCCGCGCTGGACCTGCCCCGCTTTCAGGGCATTTTTCAAAGTATTCACAGGCGTTTGCATATCCGTTCCTTACAAATAGAAAACGCGCCGATGCCACCACATCGGCGCGATATCCGCAACTGACTTGGTTCGCAGTTAACGATAATAGAGCGATTGTCCGTTATGAAACACTTGCACCTTTGAAGGGTCCGCATTCAAACGCACGGTCTTGCCGCGCAGGTCCGCGTGGATGCCAGGTAGTTTGCCAATTACGGCGTTATTTTCGCCCACGGATTCGAAATACAGCAAGGTAACTTCGCCCAAAGCCTCGGTAAAGTTCACTTTGCCTTCAAACAAGTATTCGGCCCCGTCCGCAGTTTCCAGAAGGTCCTCTGGACGGACACCGATGTTGACCTTCAGCCCCTTGTCCGAATCCGAGGTCGCCACAGCAGAAACCGCCGTGCCGCCACCATCAAGCTTGACCGTGGTCTGCGCGCCCGTACCGACAACCTCGCCAGACAGGATATTCATGGCGG
>CBDTYC010000279.1:0-3951 GCA_965364495.1 uncultured Yoonia sp.
GGTGCCGGGCACCCATGCATTGCGCCAAACCGTCGCTGCGCGCATTCAGGCGCGTACAGGTGTTCCGACAACCATGCACAACATTCTGATCACTCCGGGCGGGCAAGCCGCACTATTTGCGGCCCATAGCGCCGTTTGTGATGTTGGTGATACGGCCGTCTATGTCGATCCCTACTATGCAACCTACCCCGGGACGATCCGCAGCGTCGGCGCGATCCCCAAAGCGATTGTGACAAGCGCAGACACATTGTTTCAACCAACCGCCGCCGCATTGTTGGAGGCCACAAAGGGCGCTGCGTCCTTGCTGGTCAACACGCCCAACAATCCGACAGGGGTGGTCTATTCCGCGCAGACTTTGCAGGCGATCGCGCAGGCCTGCATTACCAATGACCTGTGGCTGATCTCGGACGAGGTGTACGACACCCAAGTCTGGGACGGCGCCCATGTCAGCCCGCGCAGCTTGCCGGACATGGCAGAACGCACACTTGTTGTTGGCTCTATGTCCAAAAGCCATGCGATGACCGGCAGCCGGATCGGCTGGGTCTGTGGGCCCGAGCACGCCATTGCAGAGCTGCTTAATCTGGCGACACACACTACCTACGGTGTTGCCGGATTTGTCCAAGACGCCGCCGATTTCGCACTCAACCAAGGAGATGCCGTCGAGCACGCGGTCGAAACCCCCTTCCGGCGTCGCCGTGAGCTGACGATGCAAGCCCTCGCCGGACAAAACCTGGTCCGACCGGTCCCTGCGCAAGGTGCAATGTACGTGATGCTGGATATTCGCGCCACCGGCATGGATGGCGAAGGTTTTGCCAATGCACTACTGGATGCAGAACATATCGCCGTCATGCCGGGCGAAAGCTTTGGCCAGGCCGCAGCAGGCCACGTGCGGGTCGCTATGACAATTGATGATGAGCGCTATGTTGATGCGCTGGAGCGACTGATCGCCTTTGCCGGCAGACAAGCCACTTAGGGCTGCGCGAGCTGTCCACCCGTGACCGGTTGCGGCACACCCGTCGTTTGTGGGCTGGATAGCGGCAAACCTCGTGCCACGCGGACAGCAAGATAGGCAAATGCCTGCGCCTCGAGCATATCACCATCAAGCCCTACCGCCTCGACAGGTTTCACGTCGCAGTCAAGGGCTTGGACCAGCCCTGCCATAACTGTCTTGTTATGCCGCCCCCCGCCAGTAACCAGAAGCTGCGCCGGCTTGCTAGGGCACAATCCGACCGCTTGGGTCACGCTTTGCACAGTGGCATGGGCCAAGGTGGCCATTGCGTCTGCGTCAGGCAGTTCCGACACATCCTTTGCAAGACCCGCAAATGCATCGCGGTCCAGTGACTTAGGCACGGCGCGGGCAAAATAGGGATGGCACATGAACCGTGCGATGACAGCCGTATCAATCCGCCCTTGCGCGGCCAATGTTCCATCTTTGTCATAACCCACCCCGCGCCGCTGCAACATAAGATCATTCATCGGCGCATAGGCAGGTCCGGTATCGAAAGCCAGCAAGGCGTCAGGCCCGGCCGGGTCGTCGTGGGCCGGGTTCACCCAAGTGATGTTCCCAACACCGCCAAGATTCAGAAAAGCCAAAGGTGCGTCCGCATTGATCCATTTCGCCAAGGCAAAGTGAAAGAAAGGCGCGAGCGGGGCACCCTGCCCGCCATGCGACACATCGTTGGTGCGAAAATCCCATGCCACAGGATATCCAAGCGCCTGCGCCAAACGCTTGCCGTCACCGCATTGATGGGTGCCGCGTCCAGCGGGATCATGGGCCAATGTCTGACCGTGAAAGCCAGCAATTTCGACACCGCCAAAGCCCTTCATAACGGCCAAATGAGCGTCTTCCACAATCTGCGTTGCCCCGGTCACGCCATCGTCAGGCCAGCGTCCAAGATGCGCCGCAAGAACAGTCTGTTCGGCAGCTTCATAGGCACGATACTGTGTCGGACCAAAGCCGAAGATCTGCTCTCCGTCGGTTTCTACCACGGCCGCATCCACACCATCCAGTGACGTGCCGGACATTGTGCCAAGCGCCATATACTTCTTTGCTTGCAACATCCGCTTTCCCTTCGCCCTGTGCGTGATTATAGAGTGCCCCGAGACAGCGACGGGAACAAGACAATGACTTACCATCCGAAATCCGACTTTATGAACGTGATGATCACACGCGGCTTTTTGGCGGATTGCACGGACTATCAAGGTCTTGACGAGGCGCTAAGCAAAGGCGTCGTTCCCGCGTACATCGGTTTTGACGCAACAGCCAAATCGCTCCATGTCGGTTCGCTGATCCAGATCATGATGCTGCGCTGGCTGCAAAAGACCGGCCACAAGCCGATCACCTTGATGGGTGGCGGCACGACAAAGGTGGGTGACCCGTCTTTCCGCGCAGATGAACGGCCCCTTCTGGGGCCAGAGCAGATTGACGAAAACATTGCAGGCATCAAGCAGGTGTTTGCGGCCTACCTTGACTATGACGATGCGCCCACTGGTGCGTTGATGATCAACAACGCGGAATGGCTGGACGGTCTGAATTACCTCGATTTTCTGCGCGATATCGGGCGGCATTTTTCGATCAACCGGATGCTTTCATTCGAAAGCGTGAAATCGCGACTGGATCGCGAGCAATCGCTGTCGTTCCTCGAATTCAACTACATGATTTTGCAGGCCTATGACTTTCTAGAATTGAACCGCCGCTATGGCTGCCTGCTGCAAATGGGCGGCTCGGACCAATGGGGCAATATCGTCAACGGTATCGACCTGACGCGCCGCGTGCTGGATCAAGAGATTTACGGGCTTACTTCGCCGCTTCTGACCACCAGTGACGGCAAAAAGATGGGCAAGTCGCTGTCCGGCGCGGTCTGGCTGAACGCAGACATGTGCAGCCCCTACGAGTTCTGGCAATTCTGGCGCAACACCACTGACGCGGACACCGGCAAGTTCCTGAAGCTTTACACCGAATTGCCGGTGGCGGAATGTGATCGTCTGGGTGCGCTTGAAGGATCTGACATCAACGCTGCCAAAATCATCCTCGCCAACGAAGTGACAACGCTATTGCACGGTGCTGAAGCGGCCCAGGCTGCCGAGGCAACCGCACGTGAAGTCTTTGAAAAAGGCGGTATCGGGGATGATCTGCCAACGCTCACGCTGTCGTCCGATGACGTTGGCGACGGGATTTCCATCGTACAGCTGATCGTCAGGTCCGGCCTTGCCAAAACCGGCAAAGAAGCAAAACGCCTGATCGCAGAAAATGGTGCAAAGCTGAACGACGCTGCGTTGACCGATGCGGGCTTGATCGTGGATGCCGCAGCCCTTGCGCAGCCAATCAAGCTGAGCGCGGGCAAAAAGAGACATGCTTTGGTCCAGTTGGGCTAAAGCAAAAGCAGGTCCACAAACAGGATCGTCACCGCCACAGGAAACGTGATGATGACGGCGGCGACGGCCGCACCCAAGACGGTTGGGCGTATAGCGGGGGCACTGGCCCCTGCCACGGTTTTTCGTCGTTTGTTTACTGGTTTCATCCCCGCATTAATCACCGGTTAGGTTTAGAATGTTTTAACGCAGGCGATGAATATGCCTGTGGCTTTGCCCCTTCAACAACACGCCCAATTTGCTGCGGCGCTGCGGCAGATCGGGCGGGATGTCCAGTTGATAAATCTGCCCGCTGCCCATCCGGTCGTCGCTGTGCGGTTTTTTGGGCAATTGTTTGCATCGCGCGGGCCAATTTGGACTGCGGACGCCAGCCCTATCAAAAGATCGCATGCTCTGGCAAGGTCCGGTTTGCGGTTCATCAACGCTGAAAGCAACGATCACGCCGCCCTCGCCGCTGCGGGCTTTCGCAAACTGGCCACGGCGGGGACTGTCGCAGAACTTTGCTTGTGCAACGACGCATCTGCCCGCCTTGCTGCGACACATGGCAAGTGGCGCAATCAGTGGCGGCGGGCGCAAAAG
>CBDTYC010000280.1:0-3903 GCA_965364495.1 uncultured Yoonia sp.
GCGAGTTTGCGACGCATGGGGCGGCGATGCTGCAGCACTGTGGCGGGGGCTTCGCCCAACTCGACCCCTGATGGACCGCCCAAGGCACGAAACAGGACGGCAAGACTGGCGCGCACCGAAGCGAAAGTCACCATCGCTTGGGGAAAACTGTGATCTGCCCCGATCCCGCTGGCCATATCGTGCCAGAGATTGCCAACGGTTTCTTCTGGTTCCATGAGGTCAAGAAGTCGCATCACGCCTATCCGTAGACTGTACTGACCAGATCGCGCAGGGCTTGCTGCACATCAGGCTCATCGCTGAGTGGTTCGATCACGGCGGCCTCTAGTGCTGCATCCACGCCCATGCCGCCGGCCATCAAGGTGGCGGCATAGATCAACAGCCGCGTCGAGACGCCTTCCTCGAGGTCCATGCCTGACAGGTTACGGATATGCCCTGCAAGGCGCACCAGTGCGGCGGCAGGTCCGGCCGCAAGCCCGCTTTCACGGCACACCACGGCGATTTCGGTCTCGGCATCAGGAAAGTCGAACGAGATCGACAGGAAACGTTGCCGCGTCGAAGGTTTGAGGCGCTTGAGAACGTTCTGATAGCCGGGGTTATAGCTGGCGACGAGCATGAAACTCTTGGGCGCCACCAGTTCCTCGCCGGTGCGGTCAATGATCAGTGTGCGCCGGGTGTCCGTCAGTGGATGCAGCACAACTGTCACGTCCTTGCGGGCTTCGACGATCTCATCCAGATAGCAGATGCCGCCTTCGCGGACGGCGCGTGTCAGGGGGCCATCAACCCAGACGGTCTCTCCGCCTTTTAGCAGATACCGCCCGATCAGGTCGGCGGCAGATAGATCGTCGTGACAGGCCACAGTATGAAGAGGCTTGCCAAGTTTCGCGGCCATATGTTCCACATAGCGGGTTTTGCCGCAGCCGGTCGGCCCCTTCAAAAGAAGGGGCAAACCGTTGTTATGGGCCGCCTCGAACAGGTCACATTCGCGGCCGGTTGCCTGATAGAACGGCAAGGTGGGAAGGGTTGCGATATTCATAGCTTACTCCCCCGCAACCTGGATGGCCGGGCCGGGCACTATGACCTCGGACTTGCGCACCACGAGCAGCGAATAGATGAACAAAAGCGCACCAATTACCACCGCTATCCCTGCGCCAAAGCGCATCAGGTAGAAGACCGCAAGGTCATCCTGCACTTGCATAAAGTAGTCACCGATAACGCGCTGCATGTGGGTCTGAATGGTGCCTGCAAAGGTCAGCACGAACGTCATGAACGCCATGCCACCTGTCATCAGCCAGAAAGACGCCATGTTCAGAACCTGATTGTATGGCGCACGTTCGCGCAACATCGGCATCGCATAAGTGAAGACCGCGAGGTTCAGAGCGACATAGGCCCCATAAAAGGCAAGGTGCCCGTGTGCAGCCGTGATCTGGGTGCCGTGACTATAGAAGTTCACGCCGTGCAAAGTGTGCAGGAAGCCCCAGACGCCCGCACCGAAGAAGGCAACCGTGCTGGACCCCAGCGACCACAGCAGGGCCGCCTTGTTTGGATGGTTCTTGCGCCCTTTCCAGACCATGACGAAAGCAAAGGACATCATCAGAAAGAACGGGATCACTTCAAACGTCGAAAAGATGGACCCGATCCACTGCCAGTAACCAGGCAGACCGATCCAGTAGAAGTGGTGTCCGGTGCCGAGGATGCCGCTGAACAGTGCCGTAGCGACAATGATATACAGCCACTTTTCAACAACTTCACGGTCCACACCGGTCAGTTTCAGCAACAGGAAGGCAAGGATCGCTGCCATCACCAGTTCCCAGGTTGCCTCAACCCAAAGGTGTACGACGAACCACCAATACATTTTGTCCAGTGACAGGTTGTCGGGGTTGATGAAGGCAAAGACCCATAACAACGACAACAACCAAAGGCCCATCAGCAAGACGTTGGTTATGGCGGTTTTCTTGCCCGCCAGAACTGTCATGGATATGTTGAGCAAGAAGATCAGCGCCGCCACTAGGATGCCGAATTTCACCCACAGCGGCTGCTCCAGAAACTCGCGCCCGCCGTGGATTCCAACAAGGTAGGATCCGACAGCACCCAAGGTGCCGACCAGCAGGATGATTAGCTGGATATAGGCCAGTTTCGGCGACCATATCTCCCGCTCCGATTCCTCGGGGATCAGAAAATAGGCGGCGCCGAAGAAGCCCAGCAGCAGCCAGACGATCAGCGCGTTGGTGTGAATCATCCGGATCACGTTGAACGGCAATATCTCGGATAGAAAGTTGGGCGAGACGTAAATCCACCCGGCGAGAAGCCCCCCCAACACCTGAATACCGAACAGCGCCATGGCTGCAAGGAAGTACCAGTAAGCGACTTTTTGTGATTGATATTTCATGATTGAGCCTCCTTAGCCGGCATCATTGGGCGGCCAGCCCTGTGTGTCTGTCTGATCGGCCCAACGCAGAAATTCGGCCAGCCCGCGGACATCTTCGTCCGACAGGTCATAGGCCGGCATCTGGCGGCGACCTTCGATGCCGCTGGGCTGGCTGTCGATCCAGCCGCGCAGCATCTCAAAGGCGTCCTCGGGGCTGTCTTGCACGCCCCAACGGGTCATGACGTTGCCAACCTCGGGCGCGAAATACGCGCCTTCGCCGTGCAGCGTGTGGCAGTTGATGCAGGAATTTTCTTCCCAGATATGTTTGCCATGCACGACCGCTTCGGACAGTGGCATGCCAGCGGTCGATGTCTTGACCACGTAATTATGTGAATGGACGGTCATCCCCACGAAGATCACGACAAAGAAAATCGAACCCCCGTAGAAGATATTGCGTGCCCGTGATTTCGTTAAGAACTCAGCCATATTGCGGCCTCCTGATATGCGGGATGGCCGGTTTCTAGCGCAGGTGAGCGTCATCGAATTTGCGCTAGCACAACGTTCTGATCATTGAGCCGGCTAATGTGGTCAATGAAAGGAGGGGCGCATGACTGCTTTAAGACTTGATGACCCGGATTTGATGTTGTCGGACCTGATGACGCAGTGGCCACAAACAGTGCCAGTCTTTCTACGCCACAAGATGCTTTGCGTCGGCTGTCTGATCAGCCCATTTCACACCATTCTAGAAGCCTGCACGGAATACCATCTGGATCCGGGCGCCTTTGTCGCTGAACTGAAGGCCGCCGCAGAGGGCTAGACTTGGGTCAACACTACAAGCGCGTGTGGATCGCAGACCTTGATCCGCTTGCGTTTGCTTTCGACAAAGCCCTGCTTTTCCCATGCACTCAGCAGGCGGCTGACGGTGTGCAGCGTCGTGGCGGTCAGCTCTGACAGATCCTGCCGTGTGATCGGGAAATCAATCTCGATTCCATCCGCCACCTTGCGGCCGGTCTGGTTGATCAGCCGCAGCAGCGCATTGGCGACACGCTGTTCAACCTGCAAGGTCGCCATTTCAACCACACGATTGTTTATCTCACCCATGCGATGCCCGAGCGTCTTGTAGGTCTCTGTCGCGAACCCGTCGTAGTTGGCGACGAACCCGTCCCACAGATGCATCGGCCAGCTCAGCGCAAGCGATTCCGTCGCTGTCATGGCTGTGGCGGGATAGGTATCCCTGCCAACCGCCTTTGCAATGCCCAGCAATTGCCCCGCAGGAATATGGAGCGCAGTTACCTGTTCCCCCATCTGTGTAATCCGCACCACGCGCACATAGCCGTCCAATAACATATAGAACCGCTCTGCCGTGGCGCCTTCGTCGAAGATTGCAACGCCGCTGTCGTATCGCCGCGCGGTGGCCTGATCCAGAATTGTGCGGATTTGCCGCCTGTCCAGTTTGGAAAAGGGAGGCAGGTGCGAAAGCAGGCTTTCGTCAAGTCGCGGAAAGACTGTGGTGGCGGGTACTGCATCCATCTGCAGTG
>CBDTYC010000281.1:0-3885 GCA_965364495.1 uncultured Yoonia sp.
ACCCTCTAGCGCGTTCCAAAGACGCGCGAAAAAATCGTATCAACGTTTTTCATGTGATATCCGAGATCGAATTTCTCTTCGATCTCGTCGGGAGAAAGTGCGTCCACAACTTCTTGATCTGCGAGCAGTTCGGTCTTGAAATCGGCGCCTTTCTCCCAAACTTTCATCGCGTTGCGCTGCACCAGCCGGTATGCATCTTCGCGGCTGACACCCGCTTGGGTCAAGGCGAGCAAGACCCTTTGAGACATGATCAGGCCGCGAAATTTATTCATGTTTGCCAGCATGTTATCAGGGTAAATGACCAGCTTTTCAATCAAACCGGCGAGGCGGTGCAATGCAAAATCCAGTGTCACCGTGGTGTCAGGGCCAATCGCGCGTTCGACCGAAGAGTGGCTGATGTCACGCTCGTGCCAGAGTGCGACGTTTTCCATTGCCGGCACCACGGACATACGCACGAGCCGCGCCAGACCAGTCAGGTTTTCGGTCAGGACCGGGTTGCGTTTATGCGGCATCGCGGACGAACCTTTTTGGCCAGCAGAGAAGAATTCTTCTGCCTCAAGCACTTCGGTGCGCTGCATGTGGCGGACTTCGGTCGCGATGTTTTCGATGCTGGACGCAATGACGCCCAGCGTGGCGAAAAACATCGCGTGACGGTCGCGCGGGATGACTTGGGTGCTGATCGGTTCCGGTGTCAGGCCAAGCTTGGCGCAGACATGTTCTTCGACGGACGGGTCAATATTGGCGAATGTGCCGACCGCGCCGGAAATGGCTCCGGTTGCGATTTCGGCGCGCGCATTTACAAGACGGGCACGGCCACGATCCATTTCGGCGTAGAAGCGGGCGAAGGTCAGACCCATTGTGGTCGGTTCGGCATGGATGCCGTGGCTGCGGCCAATGCGAACTGTTTCTTTGTGTTCATAGGCACGTGTCTTGAGGGCCGCCAAAACGCGGTCCATGCCGGTGATCAAAAGGTCGGTTGCGCGGACCAGTTGCAGGTTGAAAGTGGTGTCCAGCACGTCGGACGATGTCATCCCCTGATGCACAAAACGCGCGTCGTCCGATCCGATGTGTTCTGCCAGATGCGTCAGGAACGCGATGACATCATGTTTGGTGACAGCTTCGATTTCATCAATGCGGGCGACATCGAATGTCACATCTTTGGCTTTCCACACGGCTTCGGCGTTCTCTTTGGGAATCACACCAATGGCGGCCTGAGCGTCGCATGCATGCGCTTCGATCTCGTACCAGATGCGGAACTTTGTGGCCGGATCCCAAATGGCAGTCATTTCTGGGCGAGAATAGCGAGCAATCATGGTTATGCACCTTTATGAGGGGGTGGGCAGGGATTTTCCCCTGCGTCATAAGGGGGCGGGGCCAAACCCTCAAGGGAGAGATTGCATGTTTACCCAAGGCGACTTTGCAGGGGTGTGGCATTTGCGGCGGCAAATTGACGACCGCCTAAGCGGGCAGACCGGTGATTTCAGCGGAACTGCGGTCCTGTCCGATGCTGCCGGTCGGGGTTTGAAGTACCACGAGACAGGCACGATGACATTTGGCGGTGGCCCCCCGATGATGGCCGAACGGCGCTACATCTGGATTTTCCGTCCAGACCGCGTGGAAGTGACCTTTGCTGACGGGGCTGCTTTTCATTGCTTTGTGCCTCAGGGACATGTTGCTGGGACTGATCACCCCTGCGGCGCGGATTTTTACACCGTGCGCTATGATTTTACGCGGTGGCCGCGCTGGAGTGCCGTTTGGACCGTGACGGGGCCGCGTAAAGACTACGTTTCGGTGTCGCAATACGAACGGGGCTAGAACGCACTTTCTTGGCTGGTTGCGTCAACTGACTTGCGCCGCGTCGCGGCATAGGCAATAAAACTGTAACGAAATAACAAAAACGGGAGAGCGGCACATGGCCCTCGCACTCAATGATAAAGTTCTGACAGAGGCCTTTGGCCCATCCGAAGGCACAGCACTACGCGTCAAACAGGCGCTGATGGTAGTTTTGGGGATCATGGCATTGTCCATTCTCGCCAAGGTGAAAATCCCGATGTGGCCGGTTCCGATTACGATGGGAACATTCGCTGTTCTGACAATCGGTGCCACATATGGCCCGCGACTGGGTCTGGCAACAATCCTTGGCTACATGATTATCGGCGCGCTTGGTTTCGACGTCTTTGCTAGCTCGTCTGCCGAGGCTTATGGCCTGACCTATATGATGGGCGGCACAGGTGGCTACCTTGTTGGCTATGTCCTTGCGACGTTGGCGTTGGGCTGGGCTGCACGTGCTGGATGGGACCGTTCGGTTCTGATGATGGCATTCGCAATGCTGCTGGGTAACGTGTTGATTTATGTACCCGGTGTGGCCTGGTTGGGTGTGCTTTACGGTTGGGATCAGCCGATCCTGCAGTGGGGCCTGACGCCGTTCCTGATCGGTGATGCGCTGAAGCTTGCACTGGCCGCGTTGCTGGTTCCTGCGATCTGGAAAATGGTTGGCGACGCGCGCAAGTAAGCCCGTCACACATGAATTCAAGAAAAAGGCGCTGCTGTTTGCGGCGCCTTTTTTGTATCAGCCAAGCACAGTTGCAACGGTTGATGAACGTTCCAGCGTGCGATGAACAGGGCATTTGTCTGCGATTTCAAGCAGCTTTTGGCGCTGTTCCGGTGTCAGATCACCTTTCAGGTGGATCACACGCTCGAAATGGTCGACTTTTGCACCACTGTTTGCGGCGTCGGTGGCATGTTCCTTGGCATGGGTAATATCGACGCTGATGCCCTCCAACGGCCAAGCTTTGCGCCGCGCATACATGCGGATCGTCATGGATGTGCATGCCCCCAACCCCGCAGCCACAAGTCCGTACGGCGTCAGCCCCTTGTTGGTTCCGCCCAATTCTTCCGGTTCATCAGCCAGCACATGATGCGGACCTGATTGAACGTCTTGCAAGAACCCGTTGGCGTCTGCTTCTGTGACGCGCATCACGCCTTCGGGGGCAGCCGCAGCTTTTGCTGGCTGCGGCAATTTGAGGTATCGCTTTGACCATGCGGCAATGACGTCTGCCGCATATTCGGCGTCCGCTGGCCGTGTGATCAGGTGATCGGCATCATCCAGTGTCACAAAGCTTTTGGGATGTTTGGCCGCGAGGAAAATGCTCGAGGCGTTTTCAACACCCACGGTTTCGTCACGCGGGGCGTGCAGGACCAAAAGGGCAGCCCCCAGCTTCCCGATGGAGGCGGTCAAAGCGGATTGCGAGATATCCTCGACAAAGCCCTTGCCAATGCGGAAGGGGCGGCCACCCAATGAGACTTCGGCGACACCTTGATCGACGATTTCGGGCAGGGCGTCGGCGAAGTTGTTGGTCACATGGGACGGATCAAATGGTGCGCCGATGGTGACGACTGCCTTGATGCTGTCCATCTGTGGCGCGGCTTTCAGAACGGCAGCCCCCCCGAGCGAATGACCGATGATCAATGAAGGCGGCGTGCCGCGTTCAACCAGTGCACGATGGGCGGCAAGCAGATCGTCGACGTTGGACGTAAAGCTGGTGTTCTCGAATTCGCCTTCGGAATGGCCCAGCCCTGTGAAATCAAAACGAAGCACCGCGATGCCCATTGATGACAGGCGCGCGGCAATGCGACGTGCGGCGGTGATGTCCTTGGAGCAGGTAAAACAATGGGCGAAAATGGCGGTCGCCAGATGCGGCCCGTTGGGCCTGTCCAGACGGGCAGCAAGCTCGTGGCCTGCATGGCCTTTGAAGCTGAGTTTTTCGGTTGGCATGGGCGCGGCCTTTCGTGCGATTGGTCACTTACATGGCCTGCGTGCCCCGAACCGACAACCCACCTTGCCACCCAATCGCGGCAAGGTGAGAGATGTTACCGCCCCATCAG
>CBDTYC010000282.1:0-3810 GCA_965364495.1 uncultured Yoonia sp.
TTGAACCTGTCGTCGAACCCTAACGCCGCGACTTGATCCCATTTTTCGTTGAACGTTTCGTGCCAACGACGCAAGGTCAAGCTGTAGCTGTGGCCGAACTCTATTGATCCAGAGACTTTTAATCCAGCCTTTTCAACCTCTTGCCGCAGAACTTTTGGACTTGGCAGCATGCCGCCAGGGAAGATGTACTTTTGAATGAAATCGACACCGCGCCGATAACTTTCCCAGCGCGCGTCATTGACCGTGATGATTTGAAGTGTTGCGTTCTTGCCGGGCTTAAGCCGCGCACGCACGGTTTCAAAGTAGGTCGGCCAGTATTGTTCGCCCACAGCCTCGAACATTTCGATGCTGGCGATGCCGTCATAAACCCCCGTTTCATCGCGGTAGTCCTGCATCTTGATTTCGACCATGTCGGACAAACCGGCCTTGGCCATCCGCGCGGCCGCATAGTCATGCTGTTCTTTGCTGATAGTCAGACCGGTCACTTTGATGCCCCGTTCTTTGGCAGCGTATTCGGCAAAACCACCCCAACCGCAGCCGATTTCAAGCACATGATCGCCCGCCTGCGCGCCCATCTGATCAATCATGCTGGCGTATTTGGCCGTCTGCGCGGCCTCGGTGCTTTCCTGACCTGTTTCAAAAAGCGCCGAGGAATAAGTCATCGTATCGTCCAGCCACAGACCATAGAATTCATTGCCCAAATCGTAGTGGTAGCTGATGTTCTTGCGCGCCTGCGATTTCGAGTTCCGCTGCATCCAGAAGCGGACCCGTTCATAAAACTGGATCAGTCTTTGGGCCGGAAAACCGTCATAGATATGATCGGCGTCATCATGCATGAAATCCATCACCGCCATAAGATCGGGCGTGGTCCACCAACCGTCCATATAGGCCTCGGAAAAACCCATATCCCCTTCGCGGACAGTACGCGAAAACAATTCATCATTATGGACGTGAACTTCGGCGATGAACCCGGGATTTGGGCCTTCTGCACGGAAATGGCGACCATCAGGCAAAGTGATATCGACGCGGCCTTTGTCGAGGTCCTTGATCTGTTCGAAAACCCGCGCAAAATAGCGTGGCAGGCCAGTTTGGCCCTCGGTACTGGTTAAGATCATCTGCGTTCCTGTCGTCATGTCGGTGGCGCAGCCTTTTGCCGGTGCGCGTTACCCCTAAATTAACTCTTGATACGTTGAAGTCACGGAAAACGTTCAAATTTAATCCAAGTGACCTTAGGGTAATCAGAAACCACGCTCTTTGTAGGCTTCCAAAGCGCGCTTTCGGCCTGCATCCGCCGCGACGATCGGTTCGGGATAAGGGTCCGTTGCGTGCATGTTCCAATGACGCGGAATCATAGAGAAATACGCCATCGCCGTGTCGGAAGGCGCCCTGGTTTCCTCTGCGATCCAGCGTTTGACATAGGATCGGTCCTTATCGAATTTATCAAGCTGGCTCACGGGATTGAACACACGGAAATAAGGCGTTGCGTCAGGGCCAGAGCCCGCAGACCACTGCCATCCCATGGCATTGCTGCAGGGGTCCCAGTCAATCAGGCAATCAGCAAACCAATCCAGACCGATCTTCCAGTGGCATAGCAGATGTTTGGTCAGGTAAGAGGCGACAATCATCCGCCCCCTGTTGTGCATCGTGCCGGTCACATACATTTCGCGCATGGCGGCATCGACAAAGCGGATACCCGTCCGTCCCTGCTTCCATGCTTTCACCTCGGCGAGGCGTTCATCGGTGTTCCAAGGAAAAGCGTCCCAATCCTCTTTCCAGTTTCCACTGACGATGCGTGGCGTGTGATGGGCCAGATGATATGCAAATTCGCGCCAGACCAGTTCTTTCAGAAAGACCTCGGCATTTCCCGCACCGTCATGCAACGCACGCCAACCGGCGTGCCAGCAAACCCTTGGGCTGATCTCGCCGTAGGTCAGATTTTCAGATAGGCGCGAAGTCCCGTCAACGCCGGGCAGGTCGCGGTTCTTGACGTAGGATTGAACGCGGGTTTCGATGAATGTACCCAGCCTGTCGCGGGCGGCCTGTTCACCAACAGTGCAATGCTGCGACAGTATATCGGCACCGCGTTGCATTGGCGCCGCCATTTGCCAACTGTCCAGATCGTCGCTGTCGGGCCATTGGGCAGGTGCCGGAATCGTTGCGGGTGCAGGCAGCGCGTCCGGCACATCTCTGGTGCGGACGGTGTTCCACATCGGCGTATAGACTTTGTAAAAGCCGCCCGTCTTTGTCTCGACAGTCCAGGGTTCAAACAAAAGATGACCGGCAAAGCTTTGGGCGTCTATGCCCTCGGCCTTCAAGGCCGCTTTCACATCGGTATCGCGCGCTTTGGAAGCAGGATCATAGAGCCGCGACCAATAGACAGCCCCAGCACCGGTTTGCGCAATCAGGTCGCGTAGCACTTCCAATGCGGACCCTTTGCGCAAGACAAGTTTACTGCCCTGCCCCCGTAGCGTGCGCATGAAATGGTCAACGGCCAGTCCCGTCCGCAACTTGGGCGCAGCACCCAGACGTTCTGTCGTCTCGTCGTTGATGTACACCGGAATGACCGGACGCCCCGTCGCGCAGGCCGCGGTCAGCGCCGCATGGTCAGCAAGGCGCAAATCACGCCTGAACCACATCAAAATCGGGGAATTGGTCATCTGTCCTCCGCGCGGGATCGTCTTGCCGCCTACAAGACCTGATCTAGCGCGCTTAACAATGCGTCAACCTCTGCCACGGTTGTGTAGTGGACAAAACTGACCCGCAAGACGCCCTTGGACAAATCGACACCCATGGCCTGCAATGGGCGCTGCGCGTAGAAATCACCGCCGCCCGCCATGATGCCATAAGGCGCAAGCTGCGCCGCGACGTCTTCGCCGTTAACCGCAAGCGCCATGGCAACCGTCGGCGCACGCCGCGCCGCGTCCGCAGGGCCAATCAACCGAACCGAGTTCTTTGCGGAAACGTAATCCAGCAATGGCTGCAACAATGTCACCTCATGCATCCGCATCAAATCATGCGTCACACGGCCAGCAGCGGCACCGGATGCCCCCCCGTGACGCACCGACAATGCATCGAAATAATCGGCCATACCAGCAGATGCCGCGACCTGCGCGTGATCAGGTCCCGCGGGGGTGAACCGTTGATAAAGGACATCGCCGTTGAAATGATGACCCTGATTGGGCAATTCAAAACCCCAATCCTCGCGGATTACCATCAGGCCCTGATGCGGGCCGTAGGTCTTGTAGGCGCTGAACAAATAGACATCGCAACCAAGTGCCGCGACATCGGGAAATCCATGCGGTGCATAGCTCACACCATCCACACAAACCCGGGCGCCTGCCGATTTGGCGAGTGCGGTGATTGCTGCAACGTCATTGATTGCGCCCACCACGTTTGAACAATGCGGGAAACAGACCAAAGCCACGTCTTGTTCCAGAAGCGACGCAAGATCATCAAGATGCAATTCACCCGTCTGTGGATCAATCTGCCATTCCAGAACCGTCACACCTTCCTGTGCCAAACGGCGCCACGGCCCGCTGTTGGCCTCATGATCCTGGTTCGTGACGACAATGCTTTGGCCGGGCTTGATCCAGCGCCGCACCGCTTGTGCCAACACATATGTGTTTTGCGTGGTGGACGGACCAAAAGACAACTCGTGGGTTTTTACGCCTAACATGGCCGCCAATCGGGAACGGGCCTCGTCCATTTCTTCGCCACCAAGACGGGAAGCGGCATAAGGGGCGTAGGGCTGCACTTTTCGTTCAGTGTAAAACCGGTGCAGGCGGTCAATGACCTGTCGGCAGGTATAAG
>CBDTYC010000283.1:0-3800 GCA_965364495.1 uncultured Yoonia sp.
TGTCGTCTGTCCCGCACAGCACGAGCGTAGGCGCGGTGACGCGGGTCAGTGCCTTTTCAAAATCGGTCGTAGATTGTTCATCAATCTGGCACAGTAGCTCGGCAAATGTGTCACGCGCCGTCTGCGACAAACTGTCGAAATCACCAACAACCGCAATAGGCGTGATGCCCGCCCGAAGCAGCGTATCAGCACCAGAATCAACCGCCACAAAACCCGCAACCAACTGTAAAACATTAGTTAAATCGGCATTTGTTGCAGAGGCGCCCCCGACAAGGCACACTGGTCTCGAAGTTGAAACAATGGTTTCGCTAGACACAGATTGCACCTCTATTCACAAACATTCCCTAAAAGGGCCATAAAATGATCTCGAATGTAGAGTGTGCTAAGATCAACCAAGAACTTCAATTTTGTCCAGCGGATGGCCGCTGATAACTTAGAAAGCTTTAGCGTATGGGCGAGAACAATAAAATCCTGGATGTTACCTACGGACATTTTTCTTGCCGGTTGGAGGGGTTCGAAGACTCTGTCGAGACAATGAAACTTGTCGTGGGCTATTTTCACGATCTGGCAGGAAGCAAGCTTTTTACCGATGAAGAGTTTGTCGTTCCTGATATCGAAACACTGACACGCCTTGCCGCCGAACAATCCGGCAGCAAAGTTGCGATCGACGCCGAAAAAAACCATGTCAGCCTGCGCGTCTTAGACGAAGAAGAAGACGAGCCTGCATCTGAAGATGCGGATCAGGTTGATGACCTTCTTCCAGAGCAATCATTCGATACAGCAGAAGCTATTGAGGAACCCGCAGAGGCGTTCGTCGCTGTTGAAGACGAAGACCTGCAAGATAGCCTCGAGGACGCAGCAAGTGAGGCCGAAGCCGAAGACATTGATCAGGACGATGCTAGCGCGCCTGACGAAGAGCAAACAAACGTTTTTGCGAAAAACGTGAAGCCTAGCGACTACGAAACCAGCGTTGCGGAAAAGCTTCAGCGCATTCGCGCGGCGGTCGGCCGTGGGGGTTCGTCAGCACGCGACGACACCTATGTCGAGGACCTTCCAGAAAGCGAGACGCGCAGCACGCCAAAGGCGATCAACCCGCTGGCACAGCGGTTGGCAGAGCTTGCCAAGCGGAACTCGGAACTGATGGACGCTGACCTTCAGCGTGAAATCGCACCGGCGGCAGAAAGCACCCCATTGGCGTTAACCGAAGAAGAGCGCCAAGAAGACATTTCAGAAGAAATCATCGAAGATGAAGCAGAAGTCACACCATTGGTTCTGAAGACGGAAGTCGCAGATGACAGCGCCGATGAAGAAGACCTCGAAGACGAAGTTGCATCCGACGAAGTCACCCCAGAGGCCGAACTCGAAGAACGCGACACTGAAGACGACGACGAAGATGGCGATGGCAGTGCAGAGGACAAGGATGACGCGGCGAGCGATCACGCAGAAGATGACGATCGCGCCGATGAAGAAGTCGTTGCGGCCAAGCAGCCTGAACGCGATAACCAACCGCTACTTCTGACGACGCGCCATCGCCCGATCACGAACGCCGAGGACGACGACGACGACGATTTCGATCTTCAAGAAGAAGTTGCCAAAATCGAAAGAGAGATCGCGTCCCGCCCTGGTAACGAGTTGGCCCGCCACGGTCTGCCACGCAGCGTCGAGGATGCTATGAGCCGGATCATGACCAAGACCGATCTGCAACTCGATCTTCAAGAAACCCGCGATGGTCGTGATGCCATTGCCCAGCTCAAAGCAGCGGTTGCCGCGACTGAAGCAGCCCGTCAATTGGGCGACAACGACGCGCAATCGCGCGATGTTAGCGCCATTTTCCGTGATGATTTGGGCGCACTTGAAGGAACCGGAAATTCCGACGGCACAGCCCTGCCACCGCTGAAACTGGTGCAGCCCGTCAGGTCAAAGGAACCGACTGACGGCCCAAGCAGCAGCCTGCGAGATGTCGCGCCGCTTAACGAAGCCGCTGAACGCCTGCGCGGGATCGCGGCAACATCAAAGGCCAGATCAAAAGAGGCCGAAGTTCTAACTTTTGCAGAGTTTGCAAAGCAGCACGGCGCGACAGACTTGGTTGACAAGCTGGAAGCTGCCGCAGCCTACCTTGCATTCGTTGAGGGAGAGAACGACTTTTCGCGCCCGCAAGTGATGAAGGTCGTGCAATCCGCAACAGAGGCCGAAGTGACGCGTGAGGATGGATTGCGCTGTTTTGGCCGGTTGCTGCGTCAGTCGCGCATTGTAAAACTACACAACGGTCGTTTCCAGATCCCTGAAAACACACGTTTTCGCCCAAGTGGAAACAGAGCCGCACAAGGCTAATCACGCGCCAGCCTAGAAACAAGAATGGCGGAGCATTGCTCCGCCATTTTTCATTGCTGCCGTTGGTCCGGGTCTTCCTGACCGATTCCCTTGAACACCCATTTAAGCGGAAATGCCCAACCGATCCCTAGTAGAACATAGATCAGCAGTTCGATCCCGATGGGAAAACGCGATGCTTGGCTCATGATTGTCACGGCCAAGACGATGTAAACCGGCAGTCCTACCACCAAAACAAAAAGTGCCAGCCGTTTGCGTGCTTTAAAAGTCATCTATCCTCAATCCGCGAAGGGGTCAGTCACCAGAATGGTGTCGTCTCTTTCAGGTGAGGTGGAAACTAGCGCGACAGGGCAGTCGATCAACTCTTCGATCCGGCGCACGTATTTGATCGCCTGCGCAGGTAGGTCCGCCCAAGAGCGCGCCCCTTCGGTCGATTCCGACCATCCGTCAATTTCTTCATAGATCGGCTTGCAGCGCGCCTGTTGGTCAGCGGCTGTTGGCAGATAGTCCAACGTGGTCCCGTCCAGATCATAGCCGACGCAGATTTTCAGCGTCTCGAAGCCGTCGAGAACGTCCAGCTTGGTTAGCGAAATGCCAGTTACACCGGATGTCGCACAGGTCTGACGCACCAAAGCCGCGTCAAACCAACCGCAGCGGCGCTTGCGCCCTGTCACTGTGCCGAATTCATGACCGCGGGTTCCAAGACGGTTGCCGTCTTCGTCGTCCAGCTCTGTCGGGAACGGACCTTCGCCAACGCGCGTGGTGTAAGCTTTTACAATCCCGAGCACGTAATCGATGGCATTTGGACCAAGGCCCACGCCTGTCGCCGCCTGCCCTGCGATTACGTTCGAGGATGTCACAAAAGGGTAAGTGCCGAAGTCGATATCAAGCAATGCGCCCTGTGCGCCTTCGAACAATATCCGCTTTCCGGCTTTGCGCTTTTCGTTCAGTACTTTCCAGACGGGCGCGGCATAGGGCAGAATCTCTGCTGCAATTTCCTTGAGTTGGGCGATCAGGCCATCCCGGTCAACGGGATCAATGCCCAAGCCACGGCGCAACGGATCATGATGTTGCAAGGCGCGATCAACACGGGCCTCCAGCGTGGCCACATCTGCCAGATCTGCAACGCGGACAGAGCGGCGGCCGACCTTATCTTCATATGCCGGCCCAATACCGCGGCCTGTGGTGCCGATCTTGGTGCCTTTGCTGGAAGCTTCCTCGCGGGCGCGGTCCAATTCGCCGTGGATCGGCAGAATCAGCGGAGTATTTTCGGCAATCATCAGCGTCTCAGGTGTGATCTCGACGCCTTGTTTGCGGATCGACGCAATCTCTTTGATCAGATGCCAAGGGTCCAGGACAACACCATTGCCGATAACCGAAAGCTTGCCACCACGCACGACGCCCGAAGGCAGTGCGTTCAGTTTGAACACTTCTCCGTCAATAACCAACGTGTGGCCCGCATTGTGCCCCCC
>CBDTYC010000284.1:0-3784 GCA_965364495.1 uncultured Yoonia sp.
CCACCTGTGGCTGCCCCCACGTCCTGACCGATCCAGTCATGACCTGACCGTTCTAACACGCCGACAAGACGGCATTTGTCCGACGCCAGTACCGTTTGGATCAACATTTGCCCCATGCGGCCTGATGCGCCGGTAATCACGATGCCTGGTGTGTCTGTCATTGGTCCGTTCCTTTGTGCTTGCCCCGTCTTAGCGGGGGATTGTCCGTGACGCAAAGGCTAGCTTGGCAATGGGGCAATCTGCGATTACATGAACGCTATGGCTAAGAATTCAAACAGAGACGGCAAAGCCCCCACACAGCGTATGTTGCGCGTGGGCGAAATGATCCGTCGGACCCTTTCAGAAGTTCTGCAACGTGGCGACGTCCACGATGCGGAACTAGAGCGTATGTCGATTACTGTCGGCGAAGTGCGTATGTCACCTGACCTCAGCATCGCAACGGCGTTCATTCTGCCTTTGGGCGGACAAGGCAAAGAAGAAGCCTTGGCAGCTTTGCGTCGGAACCGCTACGAAATCCGGCATTTGGTTGTCAAAGGCGGCACGATGAAGTTTGCGCCGGAACTGCGTTTCGAGATTGACGGCACCTTTGACCAGATGGACGCTACCCGCGCCCTTTTGGCTGAAAAGCACGTGCGTCAAGATATCGACGAATAATGCGTGGGCTTTTGGCCCTGTTCCTGCTTTGGGCGGCCCCTGCCGCTGCGGTGACATGTGAAGATGTTGTCTATGAAGGCGATAACTATACGGTCTGCACGGTAGATGCGGCGTCAGAAAACCTGCGTCTGTTTTACAAAGACGCCAATGATGCCGTGATCGGTAGCTTTAGTGGAATTGCGGCGCAGCCCGGTGTGACCCAACTGGATTTCGCGATGAACGCGGGGATGTATCACGACGATCGTCGCCCTGTCGGTCACTACATCGAAGATGGTGTCGAGGTGATGCGCGTCATCCCGAATGCTGGCCCCGGTAACTTTGGTCTGCTGCCCAACGGTGTGTTTTGCATCAATGACGGCACCGCTCAGGTGTACGAAACCTTGCAGTATCTGGACCAGAAACCGGTTTGCCGTGACGCAACCCAATCCGGGCCGATGCTGGTGATAGACGGGGCATTGCATCCCCGATTTTTGCCTGACAGTTCGTCGCGGTTTATCCGCAACGGGGTTGGGACCTCGGCTGACGGTCGTACCGCCGTGTTTGCAATCTCAAACAACAGCGTGACGTTTCATGCGTTCGGCCGTCTGTTTCGGGACTATCTTGAGTTGCCGAATGCGCTTTATTTCGACGGCAAGGTATCGCGGCTTTTTTCCAGAGAACTGGGCCGTAGTGACTTTGGCTTTCAATTGGGACCGATGGTGGCGGTGATCCAATAGTGCGGATCGTGATCAGCTTTGCACGTCCAACATATCGATAATTCTTTGCAGGTTCGGGCTTTGGCGCAGGCCAAGGATTTCGTCCGGCGTGAACCAGCCCGCGTCGCTGACGTCGTCGGCGGCTTGCGGCGTTCCACGTTCGTAGCGGCAGGCGACCACGGCCAACAGGTAGTGGAACTGGACCGCACCCGCATCGTCCCATGTGATGGCATCAATGTTGGTCAGATAGGCCAGCGGTGTACCAATCACACTGGTCTCCTCCGCCAATTCACGGGCGGCGGCGTCCAGCGCTGTCTCGCCCAACTCGACATGACCGCCGGGAAAACCCCATGTGTTTGCGTTGGGTTCATTGCGGCGTTTGACGAGCAGGACCCGCCCTTCGTGGTGCAAAACGGCAATCGCACCCAACTTGGGGCGGCTCATAAGCTGCGCACCTTTTCGGCGACGGCAGCGCCAAGTATCGCGGGAGCGTCGTCCGAGAAATGCACCCCGTCGATCGGACTGGTCCTGATCAAGCCGCCCGCATCAAGGAAAGCGATGCCCCAGTGCGTCGCTAGCGCCGCGATCGTCGTGGCAAAGGCGCCCGATTTTTCTGCAGCACCCATCAGCGTGTCACGGTAGGTACCTTGCTCCAGCATCGGGGGCGGGGCGATTAGCAGGATGTCAAAACCTCCGTGCCGCGTCTGGTAGGGTTCAGAACGTGCGATTGCCAGCAACGACGCCAGACCACCCACAATTTGCTCTGCACTGCGGGCGTGATGCGTTTGTGCGTCGTTGGTTCCCAACATGATGACAAGCAGATCAATCGGCCCTTGGCTTTCAAGCGCGATCCGCAGCCCAAGTTGCCCGTCCATATGCGCGCCCATAACCGGGTCCGACAGGCAGGTCGTGCGGCCGGGTAAGCTTTGCTCTAGCACGGTCCAATCTGGCCCAAGGGCGGACTGCATCACGCCGGGCCAGCGCACATCTGCCGCAAATCGCCGGTTTTCGCCGCGCGCAAGTGCGGGTGGCGTGCCGTAGGTGTTGCTGTCACCGAATGTGAGAACTGTTTTTGTCATGCGCGCAGGTTATGAGGCCGCTATGGAATGGTAAAGCGCGATTGCCCCCTTGGCGCGGCTCGCCTTAACGCACATATAAGGGCCAACACCAGTTAAAGGAGTTGAGCCATGCTCGAACTAGGCGGAACACCAAAGGCCCCCAGCGCCGACCTTATCAAAGACGGCACAGATGCAAGTTTTGTAGCCGATGTCATCGAAGCATCCCAAACCGTTCCTGTGATCGTTGATTTCTGGGCACCCTGGTGCGGCCCATGTAAAACGCTTGGACCTGCAATCGAAGCGGCCGTCACCAAAGCGGGTGGTCGCGTCAAGCTTGTCAAAATCGACGTGGATGCAAACCAGGCCTATGCAGGACAACTGCAAGTGCAGTCGATTCCGACGGTTTATGCCTTTTTCCAAGGCAAACCGGTCGACGGCTTTCAGGGTGCGCTGCCCCCATCCCAGATCGACGCTTTCGTCGAGAAAATTGCGGCTCTCGCAGGCGAGCCGGAAGATGAAGGTCTGACCGCCGCCATTGAAGCCGCCGAACTGATGTTGGAAGAAGGCGCCGCGGCCGATGCAGCGGAAACCTTTGCGGCGATTCTGCAAGAAGAGCCGGCAAACGCGCCCGCATATGCGGGGTTAGTCCGGTCACACCTCGCGCTGGACGACGTAGATCAGGCAGAAGCAATCCTGAACGGCGCACCGGCCGAGATTTCAACCGATCCGTTACTGGAAGCTGTGCATGCGCAGATCATGCTGGCCCGCGAAGCACAGAATGCAGGCCCGGTTGCTGAATTGCAGGCTGCGGTTGATGCCGCCCCCGATAATCATCAGGCGCGGTTTGATCTGGCTGTTGCCTTGCATGCCAATGGCAAAATCGAAGAGGCCGTCGCTGAATTGCTAGAGCTTTTCCGCAGGGACCGCGAATGGAATGATGGCGCTGCCAAAGCCCAGCTTTTCAAGATTTTCGACGCCCGCGAAGCGAAGGATCCTGTTGTTCTGAATGGTCGCCGGAAACTCTCATCTTTGATATTTGCCTGATGGGCCGATTGGCCTATCTTCCCTTGTATGATCTCAAAGACTGACATGCCGGACACGATCCCCGTGTTCCCCCTGCCGGGCGCGCTGCTTTTGCCGCGCTCGCGTTTGCCGTTGCACCTGTTCGAGCCGCGCTATCTGGCGATGCTTGACGATGTCTTGAAAACGTCGTCGCGGCTGATCGGGATGGTCCAGCCCTATGAGGCACCGGGTGGCGGCGGAAGCAAGCTTCACGCTATTGGTTGCGCAGGCAAGGTCACGGCGTTTTCAGAAACCGAAGATGGACGCTATATGATCACGATGTCGGGGGCCTCGCGGTTCCGGATCGTCGACGAG
>CBDTYC010000285.1:0-3735 GCA_965364495.1 uncultured Yoonia sp.
GATCCGCGTGGCTCGCGACATCGACGTACCACTGGCAATTCGGCATTTTTATCATCACGCGGGCTTTGCCCAGCTAATGAAATCCGAATTGCCCGACCGCGAAGCACTGGGCGTTTGCGGTCAGATTATTCCGTGGAATTTCCCACTGTTGATGCTGGCATGGAAAATCGCGCCCGCCCTTGCGATGGGCAACACCGTCGTCCTGAAGCCTGCGGAATACACGCCACTGACCGCGATGATCTTTGCCGACATCTGCACCCAAGCAGGCGTTCCGGCGGGTGTCGTCAACATCATCACAGGTGACGGCGAGACAGGGGCGGCCTTGGTCGATGCCGAAGTCGACAAGATCGCCTTTACAGGCTCGACCGAGGTTGGACGCAAGATCCGGCAAGCGACTGCTGGCAGCGGCAAGGCACTCTCACTCGAATTGGGCGGTAAATCCCCCTACATCGTGTTCGAGGACGCCGATATCGATTCAGCCGTCGAAGGGCTGGTTGATGCAATCTGGTTCAATCAGGGGCAGGTGTGCTGCGCGGGCTCGCGGTTGCTGGTTCAAGAAGGGATCGCGGACAGGTTTTATGCAAAGCTAAAGACACGCATGGACGGTCTGCGTATCGGTGACCCGCTGGATAAATGTATCGACGTGGGCGCGATCGTGGACCCCGTGCAACTGGCACAGATCACCAGAATGGTGAACGCAAACACCGAGGGCGAGACCTATCAGACGACGGCCCCCGAAGGCTGCTTTTATCCGCCGACTTTGATCACCGGGTTGTCACCCGCATCGACCTTGATGCAGGAAGAAATCTTTGGCCCCGTTCTGGTCGCTACAACCTTCCGGACGCCTGCGGAAGCGGTCGAGATTGCCAACAATACCCGCTATGGGTTGGCGGCATCCGTTTGGTCGGAAAACATCAATCTGGCCTTGGACATTGCGCCTAAACTGGTTTCCGGGATCGTCTGGATCAACGGAACGAACATGATGGACGCGGCAGCAGGATTTGGCGGCGTCCGCGAAAGCGGCTTTGGGCGCGAGGGTGGCTGGGAAGGTCTAGCGGGCTATACAAAGCCGACAGCCAATTCCAAACCGCTCGAAAAAATCGCGGCCTTTACCACCCAAGACGGACACCCTGCCGATCCACTGGACCGCACGGCCAAGCTATATATCGGCGGCAAACAAGCCCGCCCTGATGGGGGTTATTCCAATCCGGTCTTCAGCCCGCGCGGCAAGTTACTGGGCCATGCGTCCATCGCCAACCGAAAGGACGTCCGCAATGCGGTCGAAGCCTGCAATGCCGCCAAAGGTTGGTCCAAGACCACTGGGCATTTGCGCGCGCAAATCCTGTATTACATCGCTGAAAACCTGTCGGCACGAGCGGAAGAATTCGCGACGCGCCTGAACAACATGACAGGCAAGCGATCCGGTGCTGACGAAGTCGAAACCGCAATCCGCACGCTGTTTACCTATGCCGCATGGGCAGACAAATACGATGGTCAGGCGCATGGCGTACCAATTCGCGGCGTCGCTTTGGCGATGAAAGAGCCGGTCGGAACAATCGCCGTGCTATGCGATGACAGTGCGCCACTGGCCGGTCTGGTCAATGCGATGGCCCCCGCAATTGCAATGGGCAACCGCGTGGTTCTTGCCGCAAGCGAGCCTTTCCCGCTGGCCGCAACGGATTTCTATCAAATCCTCGAAACCTCGGATGTTCCCGCTGGCGTCGTCAACATCTTGACTGGCAGCCATGCAGAACTGGCCCCGACACTGGCAAAGCACCTCGATATCGACGCTGTCTGGTCGTTCTCAAGCACCGACCTTTCGGCACAGATCGAAAAAGACAGCGCAGGGAACCTGAAGCGGACTTGGGTGAACAATGGTCAGTCAATGACTCCGACCACAAAGGAATACCTAGCCGCAGCAACAGAGGTCAAAAACATCTGGATACCTTACGGCGAATAGCTGCTATTTGCCGCGATCCTTTGCGCGCCATGTACCAAGCCAGCGCGAAAAACGCCCTTTGCGTTCAGCCACTTCGGCCTGAACCTCGTCAAACTGATCGCCTGCTGCGTCCAATAGCGGATCGACTGACCTTTCGCGGAACTGTCGCCACATGGCGCGAACGAACAGCAAGGCGACCATCAAGAAAATAAAGAAGACGATATTGAACCACGGAATGATCGTCACGTCAGGCCCTGAAACTGTTCTTACACCAACAGCGTTGGGATAGATGCTAGCCCAACGGACGCGCCATCCGTAGTGGGTGACAACAACCCATTCTTCACCGCGCGCCAGATTAGCCGCCTCTGCCTGCAAATCCGAGCTGTCAAACTTGAAATAGGGCGGCCAGATCCATCCTGTGTCTTCGTTGCGGTACACCATCACACTGGAACTATCGCGCGGCACGAACCCCAGCAGAAACGTCTTCTGTTTTTGCGTGTTGATCAGGCGTAAATCCCGCGTCGGTTGCTCGGTGGCACCCGAATCCGCTTGCGCATAGAATAACCGGTTGAACGAACTGAAATCGGTGCGAATAATCTCGGTCGAGGTCACCTTGACCACATCGTGCTGCGGCAGGACGTAATGAAAAAAGCTACCGACAACCAGAAGCGCGATGACGCGAACGATCATTTTGAAACGCTGCATGGTGATGTCCTCAGTTGGAGTTAACTGTGTAAGCGATCGCGGCAATCACGACCGTCGGCACAACATAGACCAGCCCAATCAATTTGGGCCGGATGGAATTGTTATAGGCCAGCATACCTTCGGTTATAAAGGCGTCCCGTGCACCTTCTGGCCCGCCATCGGGGTGTTCGGCGTCAAAGGTCTTTTCCAGCCGCTCTTTGCGAACAGAACGCGAGTAGAGCGAAACAGATAAATATATGATGGTTAGTCCGATAAAGCCGAACACAACAAGTTTGATAAATCCCATCAGTTCCTCCTTCGCGAAACAGCCCCCCACGGACCGACCCGCGCTATCAGATCAGGCTGTGAGACTGTAGGCATATCGAACATGGTTCCTTCATGCCCGAATAACGCTTCGCGCGCACCTGCCTTATCGACTTGGTACTCGCGATCAAGAAAATCAACGACATAAGCCCGCTTTTCATCCGGCCAACCTGCGTAGGCTTCATAAAACGCCTCTTTGTGACAAATGAACAGTTGCCGGATATCAAGTGGCGACAATTCCGCCAAAAGCATGTTCACAAGGTCGGCATCGACATGCGCGCGGGCGCGAAGGGTATAGAAATAAGCAGGATGCTCTGACGTGATAACGGGCCAAGGGCCATCTTCTTCGGCCCAGCGCAGCAACGCGGCCAATCCCTGCCACGCCTCTGGCAGTTTGTCTGCATATTGGCGGCCCATACGGTGCAGATCACGGCGGGTCGCGCCGGTCAGATCCTCTTTCATCTCGGTCGCAACCGACATGACAATAAAGTCCATTTTCTGGCGAATGATCGCAGCAGCATCAATACCGCGCGCGTCCATGATCGGCTCGACCAGCTTGTTAAGGCTGAGGAATTTGGCAATTGCCGAGCGGTCTTTAAAATCGAACGTAAAGGGGATCGGCAATGCGCCCAGTTGTTCCTTGGGTTTTGCAGCGATTGCGGCGGGATTTTCGACGCCACGAAAAACATACATACCGCCAAAATGGCTGGTCCAGAAATTGTCTTGGGCAAAGGACGTTTGCGGCAAGGATACGGGATTGCGGATCACGTCACCAGTGCCTGGTTGAT
>CBDTYC010000286.1:0-3715 GCA_965364495.1 uncultured Yoonia sp.
ATGGCAGGAAAGACCGTCTGCGTCCGCCTGTTTGCCCAGCCGATGCACGAATTCCTACCATCCGACAAAGCAGGTCTGCGCGACTTGGCCGAGCAGGTAGCGTTGCCATTGCCTGAAGTTTCAGAGCGCGTAAAAGCCCTTGCCGAATACAACCCGATGTTGGGTATGCGCGGCGGCCGGCTTGGAATCGCGATCCCAGAAATTTATGACATGCAGGCGCAAGCGATCTTTGAGGCGATGGTCGCGGTGCGTAAAAAGGGCATTACGATCTCGGTTGATATCATGATCCCTCTGGTGAGCGCGATGCGCGAGGTGGAACTGGTCAAGGCCCGCGTTGATGGTATTGCCAACACGGTACGTGGCAAAAGCAAGACTGATTTTGACTACCGTCTCGGGGTGATGGTCGAAACACCGCGCGCGGCGCTGCGTGCCCAAGACATCGCCGAATATGCGGCGTTCTTGTCGTTCGGCACAAACGACCTGACCCAGATGACATATGGTTTGTCACGCGACGACGCCGGACGTTTCATGTCGTCCTATGTCCAGCAGGGTGTCTATGCCGAAGATCCGTTCCACACACTCGACATCGAAGGTGTCGGAGAGTTGATTTCGCTGGGGGCAGAACGCGGTCGGGCAGGGCGCCCTGATGTCGTTTTGTCGATTTGTGGCGAGCATGGCGGCAGTCGCACAGCCATTGCATTTTGCCGCCAGCATCACTTTGACTATGTCTCTTGTTCCCCGTTTCGGGTCCCGGCCGCGCGGCTGACAGCGGCGCAACTTGCCCTTGCAGAGCGGGTATGATCTGACTGCAACACTAGATGTTGTGGTATTTTGGCTTCATTTTGTCTACATATAGGAAAAAGCCCATTTTCCTTCGGCCTTATGTTGCCGTTTTGCCGACAGCGCTTGGCAAGGGGTAGACGTAAACGTCACCTTCCTTTAAGGACCACCTCGCTAGCGCGGGGCAATACCGTGTGTTTCCTGGGTGGGAAAAAATGTCGTTTATTAAGGCAATTATTGCCGCAGTTTCTGCGGTTTCGATTTCGTTCGCGGCAATGCAAGTCGCAGCTGATGAAGTGCTCGCTAGTCGCTTGAGCGCAATTCTGCATCAAGAACGTGAAGCCTTGTCCGTAGTTCCCGATAGCCGGTTGAGCTTTCTGACAAGCCAGCCACCTGCACATGAGGGCGACACCGTCGCTCAAACAGGTGTCATTTACAATCAAGAATTCTTGGCTGAGCAGCCTGAGGCACAAGGCGGTGCGCAGTGGGAATGTCTGGCCGAAGCACTCTATTTCGAGGCGCGCGGTGAAACCGTACGCGGAATGTTTGCTGTGGGCGAGGTGATCCTGAACCGTGTCGACAATGACAGCTACCCCAACACTCTTTGCAATGTCATCAATCAGGGCACTGGCCGGAAGTACGGATGCCAGTTCACCTACACATGTGACGGCAAAGCAGAAGTGATCGCCGAGCCGGCATCATGGGAGCGGGTTGGAAAAGTTGCACGTATGTTGCTTGACGGCGTGCCGCGCCAGTTGACCGGTGGTGCCACACATTACCATACCAAAGCCGTGAACCCGTCCTGGGCACAGCGCTTTCCGCGCACAGCAACCATCGGGTCGCACCATTTTTATCGCCAGCCTGTGCGCACTGCGTCGAACTAACGTCGCAGCGCACCGGATGTGCGTCGCGGCTGACGCTTGCCGCGATGCCTCGTCGTCTGTATTCGGACACAGTATTTCTTACTGCCGGAAGACCTGATGACTGACGATATTCGCCTCGCCTTTGCCCACCCTAGTGAACGTGCCGAGGCTAGCAGCCAAGCGCCTTGCGACCGCATTTCGCTGCGCGACTATGTCGTCGAGGTCGAGATTGGTGCGTTTCAGCAAGAGCGCGGCACATTGCAGCGGGTGCGCTTCAATATTGTGGTCGAGGTTTCACCGCTGAGCGGCCCCATTGATGACGATGTTGACCGCATCCTGTCCTATGACAAAGTGACCGAAGCGATCGGAATAGAGCTTGAGGCAGAGCGGATCAATCTGCTGGAAACGCTCGCCGCACGAGTGGCAGAGCGTATTTTGCTGGAACCGCAGGCCGAGCGCGTCTTCGTCCGCATCGAAAAACTGGATCGTGGCCCTTTCTCGCTTGGGGTCGAGATTGTCAGGTCGCGCGATGGCGTCAGCAAAGCTGGACAAGAGCACGTTAAAGTACCGCATCCGCGTGTTGTTTTCTTGTCAAACGCCGCGCTTGATGCGCCGCATTTGAAAACCTGGATTGATCAACTTGCCGCAATGGATGCGCCGCTGATTATTTCCGTTGGACCGGCCGATGTCGCAGCACCCCAAGCAAGCAATGCATTGGCGCAGCGCCGGATCGATCTATTGGCAATCGAGCAGAACGCATGGACGCTGGCGGCGCGCGATCATCGCTGCATGGTGGTAGGCACACGGACAGAGTTGGACTGGGCGATGAAGAACGGCCAGATCTGCATCTGGGCACCTTCCAAGATCGTTCTTGATGCGGTTGATGGACCTTCGGCAATTTCCAGCGAGGCTGTGATCTTGGCCGGATGGTTTGCGGCCGAGATGCAAGCAAAAGAGCTTTTGGTGATCGGGGCAACGGCACCCAAAGTTGATCTGGAAACCCGTGCTATTGCGATTGATACGATTGCGCTGAAATGACCTTGTATTATCGCCCAATCGCGCGCTTCGGAGAAGTCCCGACCCGCCACAGTTTTCCGTTGGCGGGCGGGCTATGCTGGTTTGATGCTGTCGCGGTACACAAACGCGGCGGTGGCGTTGAAACCGTTTCCGCCAACGAAGTTCCCGCAGAAGTCCTTGATAACCTTGTGCGTCCTCGGGCACGGATCGCTGGACTGGATATGACTGCGCCCTGTCTGATGGGTATCTTGAATGTGACCCCCGACAGGTTTTCGGACGGGCGACAATTCAATGTGCCGCAAGCAGCACTCGCGCGTGCAGTGGCAATGCAATCCGAAGGTGCCAAGATCATCGATATCGGCGGCGAAAGTACCCGCCCGGGTGCAGACGAAGTTGCCGCAGACGCGGAAATCGCCCGTACTGCTCCGGTCATCGCGGCAATCCGTGCCCAAAGCAGTGTTCCGATATCGATTGACACACGTAAGTCGGCGGTGGGGCAGGCGGCGCTTTCGGCTGGTGCCTCGATGATCAACGATGTGGCGGCGTTTAGCTACGATCCACTGCTTGCAGATGTCGCGGCAAAGGCCACTGTGCCGGTCTGTGTCATGCACGCACAAGGCACCCCAGAGACCATGCAGAACGACCCCCGCTACGACGATGTTCTACTGGATGTGTATGATTTCCTGTCCGCCCGTATTGATGTGGCAGTGGCTGCCGGAATTCCGCGCAATCAGATTGTCGTTGATCCAGGTATCGGGTTTGGCAAGACGGTCGCGCACAATCTGACCTTGTTGCGCGGTATCGCTCTGTTTCACAGTCTCGGTTGCCCGATCTTGCTTGGTGCGTCCCGCAAACGCTTTATCAGCACAATCGGCGGCGGCGAGACAGCAACCGACCGCACAAGCGGATCAGTGGCCGTCGCACTTTTTGCAGCACGGCGGGGCGTGCAAATGCTGCGGGTTCACGATATCTTTGCGACCAAACAGGCCTTGGACCTTGAATGGGCAATCGGCGGAGCAGCAATGACATGACACGAAAACTTTTCGGCACCGATG
>CBDTYC010000287.1:0-3703 GCA_965364495.1 uncultured Yoonia sp.
GCAGGTGAATTTGGTGCATCCGGGCGGTGCTGCGCAACAAGCGCATCGCGACTATCATCTGGGGTTCCAAACCGCGAACGACAGCGCGGCCTATCCTGCGCATGTGCATGACTTGTCACCGGTTCTGACGTTGCAGGGGGCGGTGGCGCACTGCGATATGCCTGTCGAAAGCGGGCCGACAAAGCTGCTTGCGTTCTCTCAGGCATTCCGTGCCGGCTATACTGCGTGGCGGCGCGAGGATTTCCGCGAGGTGTTTGAGCAAAACCACGTGCAGCTTGCATTGTGCAAAGGCGATGCACTGTTTTTCAATCCTGCGCTATTTCATGCCGCGGGGGCAAATACGACGCCGGATGTCCACCGCATGGCAAATCTGTTGCAGGTGTCATCTGCGTTCGGACGTGCGTTAGAAAACATCGACCGCCGCGCAATGTGCATCGCACTTTATCCGATTGCGGCGTCTGCCAAGGATCGTCTGACAAAGTCTGAGATGGACGCCTTATTGGGTGCGACGGCCGAAGGGTATCCCTTTCCAACCAACCTTGACACGGACCCACCCATTGGTGGCCTCGCGCCCGAAAGCCAAAAGGCGTTTTTTGCGCGTGCATTGGCAGAAGAGCTTAGCCCTGCCGCTTTCGCATCACATCTTGACGCTATGGTGGCGAAGCAACGTGCTTGATCTGTGATTGACTAGACCCTAACAGGGCCATGCAATATCGCGCGATCCAAAGACAAACGAGGGTAATCCATGACGCAAACGCAACTGAACTATATCGCAGGCGAGTGGGTTTCTGGGTCCTCTGAAATCGAAAATATCAATCCATCCGACCTTTCCGAGGTTGTCGGACTATTCGCGCAAGCCAGCAGCGACCAACTTGACGATGCCCTTTCCGCTGCGCGCAAAGCGCAGGTCGAATGGGCGGCCTACGGGTTGGAGCGCAAGCAAAACGTTCTGATGGCAATTGGAAACGAGTTGATGGCCCGCGCCGAAGAATTGGGCACGTTGTTAAGCCGCGAAGAAGGCAAGCCGCTGGCTGAGGGCAAGGGTGAAGTATTTCGCGCAGGTCAGTTTTTCACATATTTTGCGGCCGAAGTGTTGCGTCAGATCGGGGATAACGCGGACAGTACCCGCGACGGAATCGAGGTCGACGTGCGCCGCGAAGCCTTGGGTGTTGTCGCAATTATTAGCCCGTGGAATTTCCCGACCGCGACCGCAAGCTGGAAAATCGCACCCGCATTGGCGTTCGGTAACGCCGTCATCTGGAAGCCGGCAAACCTGACGCCCGCCTCTGCTGTGGCGTTGACCGAAATCATATCGCGCCAGGACATCCCGAAGGGGCTGTTCAACCTTGTCATGGGTGCAGGCCGCGATGTGGGTCAGCGTTTGGTTGAAAGCCCCAAGATTGATGCGATTTCGTTCACAGGCTCTGTACCTGTCGGCAAGGGCATTGCTACTGCTGCCATTCAGAACCTGACCAAAGTGCAGATGGAGATGGGCTCGAAGAATGCATTGGCCATCATGGATGATGCCGACATTGATCTGGCTGTGACCCTTGCATTGGGCGGCGCCTTTGGCGGCACAGGGCAGAAATGCACGGCGTCGTCGCGATTGGTCGTTCATGCGGCAGTTCACGATGAATTCGCGGCGAAACTGGTTGCTGGCGCGCAAGCGATGAAAGTGGGACATGCGCTGGGCGCGGGTACGCAAATAGGCCCCGTCGTGAGCGAACAGCAATTGAACGACAACCTGTCCTATGTCGAAAAAGGCCTGTCAGAGGGGGCTGAGCTGGGCTGTGGCGGCCAGCGCGTAGAGCGCGAGACCAAAGGCTATTACATGACCCCTGGCGTGTTCCTGAACAGCACCAACGACATGGTGATCAACCGTGAAGAGATGTTCGCGCCGCTGGCATCCGTCATCAAAGTAGACAGCTACGAAGAGGCGCTGCATGTGGTCAATGACACCCGTTTCGGACTGACCTCTGGCATCGTCACCAAAAGCCTTGCGCGCGCCACACATTTCCGGCGCAACGCGCAAACCGGCTGCGTCATGGTCAACCTGCCGACAGCAGGCACTGACTACCACGTGCCGTTTGGAGGGCGTGGTGACAGCTCTTACGGACCGCGCGAACAGGGTCGTTATGCGGCCGAATTCTATACTACGGTAAAAACGGCCTACATCTCGTCCGGCATGCCGGAGTAGGGTGCGATGTATTTGATCGATGGTCTGCAATACGCCAACTGGTCGCCGAAAATCTTTCGCCAAATGCGCGAAGGTGGCGTGCATGCGGTCCATGTTACCATCGCCTACCACGAGAATTTCCGCGAAACTGTCCTGAATATCGAGGCTTGGAACCGCTGGTTCGAGCAATACCCTGATCTGATCTTTCACGGCGAATGGGCAAGCGACATCGACAAAGCCCGTGAGACGGATCGCACAGCGATATTTTTCGGTTTTCAGAACCCCAGCCCGATTGAGGACGATATCGGGTTGGTCGAAGTCCTGCACAAACTCGGTGCGCGATTCATGCAATTAAGCTATAACAATCAATCGCTGCTAGCGACCGGATGCTACGAGGCCGAAGACCCCGGCATCACCCGGATGGGCCGTCAGGTGATCAAAGAAATGAACCGCGTCGGGATGGTTGTGGACATGAGCCATTCCGCCGACCGTTCAACGATCGAAGCGGCTGATATCTCGACCCGTCCGATTGCCATCACCCACGCCAATCTGCACGCGTGGCAGCCTGCCTTGCGTAACAAGCGGGATGACGTTGTGCGGGCGGTAACGCAAAACGGCGGGATGATGGGGTTCTCGCTTTATCCACATCACCTGAAGGGCAAGAGCGATTGCTCGGTCGAAAGCTTCTGCCAGATGATCGCACAAGCCTCCGAACAATTCGGCGTTGAACACTTCGGCATCGGCTCTGACCTTTGTCAGGACCAGCCCGATAGCGTCGTGGAATGGATGCGGGTCGGCCGCTGGAGCAAGGAAATCGACTATGGCGAGGGTTCTGCCAGCGCGCCGGGTTTTCCGCCAATGCCCGCGTGGTTCGAGGACAACAGGCATTTCGGCAATATCGCCAAAGGCTTGCGTGGCGTGGGTTTTTCGACTGACGAGGTCGAAATGCTGATGGGCGGGAACTGGTACCGGTTTTTTGCAGAAAACTTTGCACCACAAGACGCGGACTGAAAGAACCCCGTGTTCACGCGAAACAACCAGAGTGATCTGGTTGATATGACAGGCTGCGAGTGCTGTGCGACGATCAACTGCCGCGGTTGGCGCGAATACCAGCAGGGCCAGCGTTTCTAGCAAAAGAAATGCCCCGACCTTCGGGTCAGGGCATTTTAGCAGAACAACGGAAAATGTACCCTAGAAGCGGAACATTGCCCCGACGGCCACGACATGCGTGCTGACGTCGGCATCAATTGCAGTATCTTCGTTATCGACAAGTTCGAGCCCATCCGATGTCAGGTAACGATATGACGCAATCACGCTCATATTATTGCTCATCGGGACTTCGAAGCCTGCACCAACTTGCCAAGCAAAGGCCGTGTCAGAGTCCGAAATTCCATCGTTCGAGCCCAAGTCGAACGCGACGTCAATTTCGCCTTTTGCCATGCCAATCCCGCCACCGATAAAGGGCTGGACGTTGCCAAAGCTGCCAACATTGTACCACCCGTTGATCATGCCTGTGGTTAAGGTGAC
>CBDTYC010000288.1:0-3674 GCA_965364495.1 uncultured Yoonia sp.
CGCGCTGCTGATTGCGCGCGATGGTGACACTGTCGTCAAGGAACGCGCGCTGTCGGGCGGCGAGGCCGAGACGACAAACAACCGGATGGAATTGCTGGCCGCGATCACCGCGTTGGAAACGCTGGAGCGCCCTACGGCGCTGACCATCATCACCGATAGTGCCTACGTCAAAGACGGCATCACCAAGTGGATTCACGCATGGAAAGCGCGCGGCTGGAAAACCGCCGCCAAGAAACCCGTCAAGAACGAAGACCTTTGGCGCAGGCTGGAAGCCGCGACCGCACGCCACCGCGTGACATGGGAATGGGTCAAGGGCCACGCGGGTCATCCCGAAAACGAAAAGGCCGACGCATTGGCCCGTGCAGGCATGGAGCCATTCAAGCGATGAAAGACCCCCTTGTCCTTTTGCCGGGAATGATGTGCGACGCACGGCTTTTTGGGCCCCAGATCGAGGCTTTTTCACATGAACGCGCAGTTATGGTGGCCCCGCTTGGCAACCATGAAACGGTTGCGGCCCTCGCCGCCGAAGTCCTCGACATCGCCCCGCCAACTTTCGCGCTTGCAGGCCTGTCCATGGGCGGCATCGTCGCGATGGAGGTCTTTCGCCAAGCTCCAAAACGCGTGTCACGGCTGGCCTTGCTTGACACCAACCCAAAGGCAGAGACGGACAAAATCGCCCAATTCCGCGAACCGCAAATCGCCAAAGTCCGCGCAGGCCAACTGCGCGCCGTCATGCGCGACGAGATGAAGCCGAACTACCTGACCGATGGCCCAAACATGGGCAAAATCCTTGATCTGTGTATGGCAATGGCCGAAACACTGGGGCCGGATGTCTTTGTGCGGCAGTCCCGCGCGTTGCAGGCCCGCCCCGACCAGCAAGAAACATTGCGTGCCGTCAAGGTCCCGACATTGATCCTGTGCGGCGAAGACGACAGCCTTTGCCCTCTGCACCGGCATGAGCTTATGCACGAGTTGATCCCGCATGCGACATTGACTGTCATCAAGAATGCGGGCCACCTGCCGACACTCGAACAACCCGCCCCAACAAATGAGGCTTTGGAACAATGGCTGAACCAGTAATACCCGCCGCATTGCTAACCCTGCTGCAGCGGGTCGACACACCCACGGTCTGTAACGCCATCGAGGTGGCCCAAGGCAAGCGCGGATTTGATGCCTATACCAAGGGAACAATGCAATGCTCTGCGCCCGGCCAATCCATGGTCGGCTTTGCCCGTACGGCAAAAATCGCGGGGCGCGAAGCCCCGACCGAGGCAGCGGACGTCATCCGTGCCCGCCGCCTTGATTATTTTCGTTCCATGGCAGACGGCCCCCGCCCCGCCGTTGCGGTGATCGAGGACGTCGATTACCCCCATTGCGTCAGCGCATGGTGGGGCGAAGTCCATACCAACGTGCATAAGGGGCTTGGGCTAAACGGCGCGCTGACAAATGGCGTGATGCGCGATCTGGGTGATCTGGCAGAAGGCTTTCCGGTTGTGGCCGCGTCTATCGGGCCAAGCCATGCCTTTGTTCACGTGCGCGAACTTGGCACTTCGGTGAATGTGATGGGTATGACAGTTAATCAAGGTGACTTGGTCCATGCGGACCGCCACGGGGGCGTTGTCATTCCGCCAGATGTGATCCCGCACCTTCAAGAGGCGATCGAAAAGATGTTCGCAGGTGAACAGATCATCCTTGGGCCAGCACGTGAAGCTGATTTCAATCTGGAAAAGCTGCTTGATGCTTGGGCCGCATTCGAAAAGGCTCGGACCTAATCGACCTTCAAAACAATCTTGCCAATATGCGCGCTGCTTTCCATGCGGGCATGGGCGGCTGCCGCGTCTGCCAGCGCGAACTCTTGATCCATAACCGGGCTGATTTTGCCCGAAGAAATCAACGGCCACACGTGCGCACGCAAAGCATCAGCTATCCGTGCTTTGGCAAGGTCAGATTGCGGGCGCAGGGTTGATCCCGTGACCGTCAAACGGCGTGTCATCAGTTGCACAAGGTTCAATTCTGCTTTTGGTCCTTGCAGAAATGCGATCTGCACCAGCGTTCCGTCATCCGCCAATGCCTTCAGGTTGCGCTGGATATACGGGCCGCCGACCATATCAAGGATCAGGTCAGCGCCGCCAAGCGCTTGCAATTTTTCAACAAAATCGTCTTCGCGGTAATTGAATGCTGCCTCTGCACCCAGTTCAACACAGGCCGCACATTTCTCTGCCGATCCGGCAGTCGCAAAGACCCGTGCGCCGAACGCTTTGGCCAACTGGATCGCCGTCGTCCCGATCCCCGAACTGCCACCATGCACCAGAAAACGCTGTCCGGATTGCAGTCCGCCGCGCATAAAGACGTTGGACCAGACGGTAAAGAACGTTTCTGGCAGGCACGCTGCCTGTTTCATGCTTAGGCCTTCGGGAACTGGCAGGCAGTGGGCGGCAGGCGTCGCGACGAATTGGGCATAGCCACCGCCCGGCAGCAATGCACATACCTGATCGCCGACCTTGACCGTAAACACGCCCGCACCGCAAGCGACGACCGCGCCCGATGCTTCGAGCCCTGGAAGATCGCTGGCACCCTTGGGGGGGTTATAAAGGCCTGCCCGTTGCAGGGTGTCGGGACGGTTCACACCTGCATATGCAACTTTGATGATAACCTGATCATTCGCTGGTTCTGGCATGGGCCTCTCTGCGAGGTTCAACACCTCTGGCCCACCGGGTCGTGAAATCTCGATTGCCTGCATCGCCTTACCTCTTACTTCGGATCATGCCACTTGCCGGGCAAATCGGCTTTTGCCACGTTTGACGGCGCCTTGATAGAGCCCGCCATGCGTCCGAGCGTTTCAGCAAATGGTTTGAAAATCGGGTTTGCCTTGGTTTGCGCTTTGAACTTTTCAAACTGCATCACATTATCGATCCGGCGGTCAATAAATGCATCTGTCGCCTGCATATCCAAGCTGTCGTCGCCCAACCAGAACAAGACAACTGCACTATAAACGCCCGACAGCGTCAAACGCTTGGTGTACCAGTTCACGTCGCGAGAGGTATCGCCCAGCGCATTCCAGATTGCGTCCGCAGTCCCCCAGATCAGTTTCGCACCTTCGGGTGCCATATGCGGCAACGCGAAAAGAGCGGTGCCGCGGCGCACGGCCTCTTTATCTTCGACCGCGCGAATACGTAGACGCACAGCATGGGCGACTTTGTCACGAAAGCGCATAGTTGACAGGTCTGCGTCCCTTAGGGCCGCGACCATTGCCGCGTCGCCACGTAGATGAAAGGCAATCGCCAGATCAATCGCGCCGCGTGGACAAAGGGTCTTTGCAAGGGCGGGGTTCATGCCAGTCTCTGTGACGGCCGCATTAAAGGCTGCTGGCGACCACCCGTCAAAGGCCACATGCGGCAATGCTGCATCCAAAAGCTGGTCCAGCATCGGGTCTGTTGGGGTGTTTGGCATCTGTAGCTCCTTCTGCAGCATAGACTCGACAAACTAGTCTACCTTTGCTAACTGACCACTTCCTGCAATTTTTGCAAATCCAACTTAGAGAGGTGGTGAAAACCACATGCAGGTTAGTGTTCGTGATAACAACGTTGATCAGGCGTTGCGTGCTCTGAAAAAGAAGCTCCAGCGTGAGGGCGTTTTTCGTGAAATGAAGCTTAAGCAACATTTCGAAAAGCCGT
>CBDTYC010000289.1:0-3646 GCA_965364495.1 uncultured Yoonia sp.
TCGGTCTGTTCTTTGTGCCCTTCCTGATCGTCTTCAAGATATCGCTCTCCGATATTGCGCTGTCGATCCCGCCGTACACCCCGACGCTTGAATTGTCCGCAGGTTGGGCGGGCTTCAAGGATATGGTGTCGCAGCTGGATTTCGAAAACTTTGAATTCCTTGCGACTGACGACTTGTACTGGAAAAGCTACCTGTCGAGCGTCCAAATTGCCCTTATCTCGACGTTTGTCTGCTTGTTGATCGGCTTTCCAATCGCTTACGGCATGGCGAATGCACCGAAAGAATGGCAACCGACGCTGATGCTTTTGGTAATCTTGCCGTTCTGGACCAGCTTTCTTATTCGGGTCTATTCCCTGATCGGCCTGCTGGGCCAAGAGGGCTTGCTCAATCAGTTCCTGATGTGGATCGGAGTGATAAATGATCCGCTGATCATCCTGAACACCAACCTCGCGGTCTATATCGGCATTGTTTACACATATTGTCCGTTCATGATCCTGCCGATTTACGCGACGCTGATCAAATTGGACGGCTCGCTGCTGGAAGCCGCCGAAGACTTGGGCTGTTCGCGCACAGAGGCATTCTGGCGCATTACAATTCCGCTATCGAAGGCCGGCATCATTGCCGGTTGCTTCCTTGTTTTCATCCCCGCGCTGGGCGAATTTGTTATTCCGTCGCTGCTGGGTGGCTCTGACACACTGATGATCGGCAAGGTCTTGTACGAGGAATTCTTCTCGAACCGCGATTGGCCTGTGGCTGGCGCTGTTGCCGTTATCCTGCTGCTGATCCTGATTGTTCCAATCGTCCTATACCAACGCAACGAGCAAAAGATGATGGAGGCCGAACAATGAGACGGCTTTCATGGTTCAATGCGACCTCGCTGACGCTGGGGTTTGCGTTCCTCTATATCCCGATGCTGATCGTTATCATTTACAGCTTTAACGAATCCCGTCTGGTGACGGTCTGGGGCGGGTTCTCGACGAAATGGTATGGTGAGCTTCTCCAGAACGAGGCGTTTCTGAGCGCCGCTTGGGTCACGTTCAAAGTCGGCTTTTTCTCATCAATCATTGCGACAGTGTTGGGAACGATGGGCGCCTATGTGCTGGTCCGTGGCGGGCGCTTTTATGGGCGGACATTGTTTTCGGGTATGATCTACGCCCCGCTCGTGATGCCAGAGGTGATCACGGGTCTGTCGCTGTTGCTGTTGTTTATCTCGATCGGTTTGGACCGTGGTCTTTTTACGATCGTGCTGGCACATGCTACGTTCTCGATGTGCTATGTGTCGGTCGTTGTCAGTTCGCGACTGGTCAGTTTTGATCGTTCCGTCGAAGAAGCGGCGCTAGACTTGGGCGCAACCCCGTTTGAGGCATTCCGGCTGGTCACATTGCCGATCATCGCACCGGCCGTCATTTCCGGCTGGTTGCTCGCGCTAACTTTGTCGCTCGACGATCTTGTGATTGCGTCCTTTGTTGCGGGCCCTTCGGCAACCACACTGCCAATCAAGGTGTTCAGTTCAATCCGGCTGGGGGTTAGTCCAGAGATCAACGCGCTTTCTACGATCCTGATCCTGATTGTCACTCTCGGCACCGTTGCGGCGTCGCTAGCGACAAAGCGCGCCGTGCTACGCAGGCAAAAGGCCGAACAGATGGCAGACCAGTCAAGCTGAACCTGCGCGGGTGTCTGCCCTTGCTGGCGTCAGTTTATCGACAATAACATCTGCCCAACCAACAATGTCAGCGGGAGCGTCAGGAAACTCAGCAGGGTTTGTGTCGTAATAATTGCTGCCATCAACGGGGCGTCACCCCGCATTTCGCGCGCAAGCGTATAGCTTGCGACGCCCGTTGGAAGTGCAGCAAAAATCAAGGCAATCTGGAATGCCAAGGGATCTGCCCCAAGCAATAGCGCGGCAACAATGACAGCGGCGGGATTGATCAGAAATTTGCCAACCAGCGAAAGGCCGATGATGCCGACGGACCCTGTCAGGCCGCGCAACTTTAGATTGGCCCCGACGCAAAGCAACATAATCGGCAATGCAGCAGCGCCCAGAATGCGGGCCATCTCGTGCAACACAGGCACTTCGTTCAGGCCTGCAATGTTGAATAATACCCCCGCACAGATACTCAGGATAAGCGGGTTTTTCACCAGCCCCAGCATGACTGATTTCCCACCGCCGCCCAACTGCCGTGTCATTATTGTAACGACGGTCACGTTCACGACCGGAACCAGCAAAGCAGAGCCGAGGACGGCGATCTGCAATCCGGCTGTCCCGAAGACGGCCTCTGCAATGGCGAGACCGATGAATGTATTGAACCGCGCACTGCCCTGCATAAGGGAACTGGCCTGCGGCGCCGCAATCGCGCGCCCGAACAGCCAGCCACAAAAGATCGCCGTAAAAAAACCGGCATAAAGCAGAATGGCATAGTCGCCCAAGCTACCGCTTAGGTCAGCGGCTGAAATCTTGGCAAAGAACAATGCAGGCATCAGAACCCAATACACAAGACGGTCATTCAGGTTCCAGAACTCGGTGGAAGGGATGCCGCCGCGCCGCAAGCCGTAGCCCATCAGGATCAGCGCAAAGACCGGCGCAATAGCCAAGAATGTTGTGAGCATTTCTGAAAACCTCAAAGGGATATGCAAGTGTTAGGTCACGCAACAAGCCTATGCAACTCGGCCAATCATGCGGTCGCGCCTTTCAGTATCGCGTAACCCGCAATGATCGCGGGGCATCATGACCTCGGGCGCTTGCCCGATGCGCAAAAAGGGCGCAAGATCATGGCTCCGGCGGCGCAAGTACCGGAATTTTCGTAAATGCCGGACTTCAAATCGCTGGTTTTCACAAACTTACTGTGGGGGAATAGATACGCATCGTGACATCGAACCAAGCGCCTCCGCTGCCATTGGCCGACAATGGTTTGGACAAATCAAAGCAAATTGCACCGCCGCCAGCCAATGGTCGATCGCGGCTATTTCTTGTACCGCTTTTCATGCTGACGCTTTTCACAGGCGCCGTGATCGGGATGTATTTTCAGCCGCCGGGCCTGCGGGCCTTTTTCGACGTCACTGGCCTTGAGCCGGGTGCCGGAACTGAAACGCCAATTGCAGTCGCTATTCAAAAGGTAACAACGCAAGAAGAAATTGCAGTCGTCAGTGAAGGGGATGTGGTTGCCCTGGGGCGGATCATTCCGCGTGGTGATGTCATCAGGGTCGCCACACCATCTGGTGCCGGTGACGCGCGCATCGCGGAAATTCGCGTCAGCGAGGGTGAGCAGGTGAGCGCAGGTGATGTGCTGGCTGTCCTTGATAATCTTGCGCAACTGCAAAGCAGCATCAGATCCGCCGAGGCCACCATCAGCGTAAGGCAGGCGGTGTTGTCGCAAACCCGCGCATCAATTACTGCCAGTCGCGATGAAGCCCGCGCAGCACTCGAGCGGGCAGAGGCAACAGCCGCAGCAGCACAATCAGATTTGGAACGCACAACGTCGCTATTTGAACGCGGTGTGGCGACGCGTGCCGACTTTGATCAGGTCATCGCCCGTGCAAACGAAGCAGGCCGTGATGTCGAACGCAATTTGGCGACCTTGTCGCGGTTTGAAACCGGATCGGAAACGGTTCAGGCGGACATTGCCGTGGCACAAGCCAATCTGGAGGC
>CBDTYC010000290.1:0-3644 GCA_965364495.1 uncultured Yoonia sp.
CGCTCGGGGCCGCAGATGATCCTCAACTTCACCACCGATCGGCGTCACCAACCTATCCAGAGCTCGTGGCGATCGACTACGCCTCTGAACGGGAGTATGCAGTCCGCTTCACTGTCGGAGGCGTCGCGACCGAGGCCGGGGGGCAAACCCATGGCAACGAAGTTCTGGATGTCCGCACGATCAAGCTTGATGGGGCGGAGTGGGTGCCGCAGACCAGTGGCAACGGGCTAAGCGTAGGAACCAAGATCACGATGATGGAGGCCACGCGGTGGCAAACATCCTCTGGTGTCGATATTGCGTCCTGCCTTTTGGACCGGACTATCACGCCTGCAGGTATCCGCCATGATGTACATGTCACGGGCATTGGTCCGCAAGCGGATGTGGACTGGCTATATGCGGGCATGTTGCCGATGGTCCACTGGGACGGCGAAACGGCGACGACCGTTATTGATGCTGTTGCTCAAAGTGGTGGTGCAAACGTTATGTTGGGGGATTATTCTGGCGTCAGCCCGCCCAATATTCCGTTCGCAGATGTCACTCGTTTGGGGTTGTCGGGTTCAATACTGGGGGCGACGATCCGCTACGGTCATCAGGCCGGCGCGCTGGGAATAATTGGCAATGAAGTCAACGATTTTACTGCCTTCCTGCGCCCCAATCTTGATGCGCGTACCGCGAATGGCAGTCTCGACTGGGTCGCAAAAGCCTATGTTGCCACCGTTATGGGCGATGGATTGTCACTTGCGGCTGATTGCGTGGTCGGTTTTTACAATCAGCATGTCATCGCTGTTGCCTGATTACCAAGGGGCGGCCTACGGGCTGCCCCTTATCTAGGCCATCTCTAGTTCCGGAATTGGCACACCTGCAACCGCTGCAAACCTGCGCATCTTGCGCAAATGCGTTCGCGTCAAGACCAGGCCGGTCGGTTTTTCCGCGCCCTGTTCCAATATTTCAAGGCCCCGCTGAACAGCCGGCAGCGGCGTTTTTGCCCACCTCACGGCATAGGTCACGGCATCTGCACCGTGGACCAGAAGTTGCGTTTCAGGTGCCACCAATACGGGTGGTGCCAGCAAAACGATGCATTCAAATCGTTCGCGAAGGCTGTCCAACTGCTGGGCGAAGTCAGCTGATAGAACGTTTTTCGTGCAGTGATCGGGCATCACTTCAAGTCCCAATGCTGGATAGCTGACGGCACCATCCGCGTGGGCGCTTGGATGGCATTGACTGGCCCCAAGGTGCCGTTCAATTTCGCCGTTTTCGGGATCAGTCAGGAGCAGTAACGTCGATCGGCCATCAGCGACGGCTGATTGTGCAAGGGCAACTGCAAGCGCTGTTGCCCCCTCGTCGCGTGTTGATGATGTGACCATGATCACTTGCGGGATTACAAGGCCGGTGACCTGCAAAAGGCCAGCTCTGACTTTGCGCATTTCGGGGGTAAATGGTTGATCAGCGCGTTGTTTGACATCGCGGCGCAACCTTCTTTCGGGCAAGCTGGCAAAGACGGGATAACCCGTTTTCTGACGCAAGTCCCGGGGATGAAACACACCTTTTCGCGTGATGTGTTGTGCCGCGACAAAGGCTAGCCCCAACAAAGCACCGAGCAATCCGGCAGCACCGACAAGCAACGTCTTTTGTGGGCCAACGTAGTGGCCCGCAGTTGCCGGAGTTACCAATCGGCTGTCCGGGTATACCAGCCCGCGTTGTACCTGGGTTTCCTGCAACCGTGCCAGAAAAGACTGGTACAAGACGCGGGTTGCATCGGCTTCGCGCTGCATTTGCTGCAGCGCGACAATTCCCGTTGATTGCCGCGCCAACTGGCCGTGCAAGCGCGCCCTGCGTGCATCAATCTCGGCTATCTGGTTGCGCAGTTGCGCGATTGCCGCAACTTCACGGGCAGAGGTTGCGGTCGCGCGATCATAAATCGCCAGTGATGCCACCACTGTGGCGCGTTCTTCGTCAACGGCAAGAACAGTTGCGCTGAGCATATCAAGCGCGGTTTCTTCCTGCACTTGGACGGTTGCGATCATATCCGATACCGCATTTTCCTGCCCCTCTAGCTGGGTCCGCAGTGCAGCAACGCGTTTTGAGAGCCATGCAATCGCCGCATCTGCCGCTTCATCCTGTGCATCAATCTGCGCCGCGATATAGGCCGTTGCAGCACTGTTTGCGATTGCTGCGGCCTTGTCGGGATCGCGGCTGTGCGCAGTGATCTGGAACAGATAAGTGTCGCGGGGCCGCTGTGCCGAAAGCCTGCCGCGAAGGTTTTGCACGGTTTTTTGCGTGATCGCGGCGGCATCAGGTGGCACATCCTTCATCCCGCTTAGAAACTGCCGGACCTGTCCTCTGATGCTATTGAGCGCGAAGGGCGAAAGTGGTGTCAGGTAGCGATTGAATTCGGGATCATCCAGCAAATTCTGCTCTGCGATAACCTGCAACAGGATGCTGTCCGAGGTCAGTATCGTCACTTCGGTATTGAGGCTGGCCGGATCGGTCGCCGGCGTTTCCCATTGGTCGGATACGTCGCCCAAGTGTGCCTGCCGTGCATCCACCTGAAGCGTTGCGGTCGCTGCAAATTGCGGCCCCGTCATCTCGAACGCGTATATCATCCCGCAGACAACAGCTAGAACCGAGCCCAGAGCGATCACCCCTTTGCCGTGCCAAAGCACCCGCAACATGCCTGCTACATCCAGCGGCGGTATTTGTTCATATTGCGCGGGATCGCCCGATCCATAGGGCGTCGCAGGTGTATTGAGCCGTCTCATTGCCGTGAAGTCCCTCATCCAAGCTGCCTTTGGGAATTAAGGAAACATAAAGGAGTTAACCTTTTATTAATCACAATGACTCACCAATGAAGTCGCTAAACAACCTATACGGTATTTATTGGAGTTCGCAATCGCGATGATTGAGTCCGCTCTGCGCAGATTGACCACTTGCAGGCCTGCTTTGCTGAGGATGCTGCGCACTAGTGCTGCAGGTGCGTTGTTGATCAGAGGCGGGATTGTGGGCGCGAATTTCTGCGTCATGCTATGGCTGACCCTGACACTCGGATTGGCAACATTCGGGGTGTTGGTATTCCTTTGGGGTGCTGCACTGGTCATCGGAACCGTTGTGTCAGGCGGTGGGCCATTGATCTTGCTGCGCGGCATGTCTGGGATGAATGGCCTGCGGATTTCGCAGATCGTCGGGATTGTAGTTCTGTTGCCGGCCGGGCTTTGCCTAGCCGGGTGGCTTGCCGCACAGGTCTTTTGGCCCGACCCAAGGTGGAGCGCCGTCTTTGCCGTGGCGTTTTGTGTCAATGCTCTAGGCTGTTTGGCCAGCATTATGCGAGCACTGGGTAGCGTGCAGTTTTCAATGATATTGCGTGATGCGGGGCCGTTTACCTCACTTGGACTTGCAGCGGCACTGGTCCCCACGGGCGACGTTCTGCAACTGATCTGGATCACAGTCTGGCTGATGGCGCTGTTGGCTCTTGTGGCGATCGGGTGGTGCATTCGCAAACGCGCCCTGCTTGGACCACCACCGGAAACGGCAAGGCCGTGCTGGAGTTGGCCGCTCTGGGGGACGTCAGTGCTCGGGATGGCGATGGCGCAAGTGGACCTGATCGTCGGCGGTGCATTCATGGGGCCCGAGGCGCTAGGGCTTTATGC
>CBDTYC010000291.1:0-3619 GCA_965364495.1 uncultured Yoonia sp.
TTTTACAGCAAATCCAGATGCCTCCGCGCCACAATATGGCGGGTATTGCGCCTATGCGGTCAGCCAAGGCTACACCGCGCCGACAGTTCCCGAAGCTTGGAGCATTGTTGACGACAAGCTTTATCTGAATTTTTCAACCAGCGTAAAACGCCGCTGGGAGCGTGACATCCCCGGCCATATCGCTGCCGCTGACGCAAACTGGCCCGCTGTTCTGGCGTAGGAAGCCCGCCAGTTCAAATGTCAATCAGGTTGCGCTTGCGTTATGTCAGCGCAGCCCTTTGAATATGCAAAGTTGCATAGATCAAGGTTTACCAGACGTGTTGGAGAAATTCGCGACCGATATCTGGATCGCAGACGGAACAGAGGTGTCCGTGGCCGGTTTTGTCTATCCGACCCGCTGTGCCGTCATCCGCCTCGCGCAAAATGAGCTGCTGGTCTGGTCGCCTGTGTCCCTGACACCAGCGCTTCAAGGGCAAATAGACGCGCTGGGCGTTGTGACACATCTGATCGCCCCCAACAGCTTGCACCATCTGTTTCTCACGCAGTGGCAAGACGCGTACCCCGATGCAAAGCTTTTTGGCACTCTGGCGCTGCAGCACAAGCGTCCGGATCTGCATTTTGCCGGAACACTGGGTGACGCGCCTGATCCAGCTTGGGCCACGCAACTGGATCAGATCGTGGTGGCGCATAAACTGACAACCGAAGTTGTCTTTTTTCACAAGCCCAGCCAGACAGTCATCTTCACCGATCTTATTCAGCAGTTCCCCCGCAATTGGCACAAAGGCTGGCGCAAGATTGTCGCCACCCTTGATTTGATGGTTGGCGAGATGCCAAATGTCCCCCGCAAGTTCCGCATGGGTTTTGGCCGCAAAAGGCAGGCCCGCGCAACTATCAGTCAGATACTGGATTGGCCTATCGACCGTATCATTCTGGCACATGGGCAACCTGTGCATCAGGATGGACGCGCCGTGCTTGGCAGGGCGTTTCACTGGCTCTTGAAGCCATAGTTTGCCTTGTGCGAAAAAACACTGGCAGAAGCCGTCACAGACCGTTACCCACAGCGCCATGATTTACACATCCGCATCAGACTGGCGTAACGCCCCGCAAAAACGTGTTTTGCTTTTTGCCATGTCCGGCTTGGGCAAAACGTATCTGTCCACCATGCTGCGCAGTTCCGGCGATTGGTTCCACTATTCCATCGATTACCGCATCGGCACGCGCTACATGGGCGAAAAGATCGCCGACAACGCCAAGCGCGAGGCGATGAAAGTACCGTTCCTGCGCGACCTTTTGCGGTCGAACTCGATTTATATCGGCTCAAACATCTCGTTTGATGATCTCAAACCGATGTCATCCTACCTTGGCAAACCCGGTGATCCGTCGCTGGGCGGTCTTGCGTGGCATGAATACACCCGCAGACAAGACGAGTTCCAGAAGGCCGAAGTCGCGGCACTGCTTGATACGGGCTATTTCATGGAACGGTCAGTTGACCTTTATCAGTATCCGCATTTTGTCTGTGATACCGGCGGCTCGGTCTGCGAATGGGTTGATGCCAACGCTCCCGCCGATCCGGTATTGACTGATCTGGCTTCAAAGACGCTTCTTGTCTGGATCGAAGGCACCGAAGAGCACACAGCCGAACTGATCCGTCGCTTTGACCAAGAGCCAAAGCCGATGTCATATGATCCGGCTTTCCTGCTTGCGACTTGGCAGGCTTATCTGGCCGAATTCAATGTGGCGCCTGACAACGTGAACCCTGACGACTTCATCCGTTGGGCCTTTGCAAAAGCACTGGCACACCGCCAGCCGCGCTATAAAGCCATGGCCGAAAAATGGGGGATAACCGTGACCCAGAAAGCCGTCGCGCAGGTCAAAGATACGGAGGGCTTTGTCAGCATGATCGCTGACGCCCTTGAGATGCGCGGCTAAGCCGCCTATCTCTGCTCTCTTATCAGGAATTCCCCAATGCCGATCAAATTACCCTCTGCCCTGCCCGCCTATGACGTTCTGTCGAACGAAGGCGTTATGGTGCTTGATGAAGATACAGCGTCCCGTCAGGACATCCGCCCGCTGCGGATTGCCTTGTTGAACCTGATGCCCAAGAAGATCCAGACCGAAAACCAGTTTGCGCGCCTGATTGGTGCCACGCCGCTGCAGATCGAGCTGTCTTTGGTGCGGATGTCCGAACACGAGACGAAGAACACCGCAGCCGAACACATGGAAGAATTCTATCGCCCGTTTTCCGAGGTGAAGGATGAAAAATTCGACGGCCTGATTATCACCGGCGCCCCGATCGAGCATCTGCCATTCACGGACGTGACCTACTGGAAAGAGTTGGAAGAGGTCTTTGAGTGGACCCAGACCCATGTGCATTCAACGCTTGGGGTCTGCTGGGGCGGCATGGCGATGATCAACTACTTCCACGGTGTTCAAAAGCATCTGCTGGATCACAAGGCATTTGGTTGTTTCCGGCATCACATTACCGATATCGCGTCGCCCTATCTGCGCGGGTTTTCTGATGACTGCGTGATCCCTGTCAGCCGCTGGACTGAAATGCGCCAAGACGAGATTGACGCAGCAGGTGTATTGACGACCTTGATCACAAGCGATGATGCGGGACCTGCGTTGGTTGAAGATAAGGCGCATCGCGCGCTCTATATCTTTAACCACTTCGAATATGACAGTGGCACGCTCAAGCAGGAATATGATCGCGATATCGCCAATGGCACGCCAATAAACGTGCCGATGAACTACTATCCGCACGATGACCCGACGGAACAACCCCAAAATAGGTGGAGAAGTCACGCGCATCTCCTATATGGAAACTGGATAAACCAGATTTACCAGACCACCCATTTTGAGTTGGAAAAAATTGGCAGTTAAGACACTTGCATTGACGACGATCGCGCTGGGCCTCGGGGCCATGCTGACGGCTGCGGGGGCGAAATATCGCGCCGGTCAGGCCGAGGAAATCTATCCTCCGCTTGGACAGTTCGTTTCAGTCAACGGCGGGCAAGTCCATTATGTGCAAGAAGGCAGCGGGCCCCATCTGATCCTGTTGCACGGCGCTGGTGGGAACCTGCGCGAGTTCACGTTTGATTTGATGGGCCGTCTGACGGATCGCTATACGGTCACAGCTTTCGACAGGCCCGGTTTGGGATATACCGACCGCGTACCGGAACTGGAAACGGGGCTTACTGCAACCGATGGTGACAGCCCGCAAGCGCAGGCTGCAATGCTCCGCGAAGCCGCCGCAAAAATCGGGGTTACAAATCCTATCGTGGCAGGTCACAGCTTTGGCGGGATCGTATCATATGCTTGGGCTGTTGCGGGCCTTGACGAAGACAGTCCTGTGAATGCGACGGCTATCGTCTCACTGGCTGGCGTGACAATGCCCTGGCCCGGCGGGCTGGGTCGCTATTACACCGTGAACGGCAGTGCATTTGGCGGTGTGGTCACGATTCCCGCGATCTCGGCTTTTGTTCCAAAGTCGATCGTGAACAAAAGTATCGAAGCCACCTTTGCCCCGCAAAACGCACCAACAGGCTATGCCGACTATATCGGTGCAGGGCTGACATTGCGTCCATCCAGCATGCGTGCCAACGCCAGACAGGTGAAC
>CBDTYC010000292.1:0-3563 GCA_965364495.1 uncultured Yoonia sp.
CGGGGCCGCGTTCCTGTCGCGTGATACTTCAGGCGTTCTATTCGCCGCGAACGCAGGATACCGGCCCGACCCGGCCAGCGCGGTCCACACCTTTTGCCACGCTGTGCCGGACACATGGCACCAGATGGGTGTGATACTGGCGGCTGCGGATGCGTTGAATTGGTTTGCCAATTTGGCAGGTAGCCCTGCGGCTGATCTGACGCAGGCATTGGGATCATTGCAGGCTCCTGCGCGTCCGCTATTCCTGCCTTATCTCGGCGGCGAACGTACGCCCCATAACGATAGCAACATTCGCGGCGCGTTCCTGCATCTGGATCATAGCAGCGACAAGGTCGCGCTGACCCGCACCGTTCTAGAGGGTGTCACCCACGCCGTGCGCGATAGCTTTGATGCGTTGTCTGCCACCGGCACCCAAATCAACCGGCTGATCGCAGTCGGCGGCGGATCGAAATCGGACTACTGGGTAAAGGCGATTGCGACATCGCTGGATATGCCGATTGATTTGCCTGTCGCTGGTGACTTTGGCGGGGCCTTCGGGGCCGCACGCCTTGGCATGATGGCTGCAACAGGGGCTGGCGCGGAAATTGCGACCCGTCCTGAAATCGCCCGCACGATTGAACCTGATGAAAAACTGACCGGCGCCTTTCGTGACGCCCACGTACGCTACCGCGCCAGTTATGACGCGTTGAAAGGACTGACATGACCGACTTTTTCAAAGGTATTCCCGCGATCAAATATGAAGGCAAGGAAAGCGACAATGACTTTGCTTTCCGCCACTACAACCCCGATGAAGTGGTCATGGGCAAGCCGATGAAGGAACACCTGCGATTTGCCGCGGCCTATTGGCATTCGTTTGCGTGGCCGGGTGGCGATCCTTTTGGCGGGCAGACATTTGATCGGCCCTGGTTTGGTGACAGCATGGACGCCGCGCGTCTGAAAGCTGATGTTGCTTTCGAGATGTTCCAGATTTTGGGCGTGCCGTACTTTTGCTTCCACGATGCCGACGTGCGTCCCGAAGGGGCGACATTTGCTGAAAGCACCAGAAACCTAGAGGCAATCGTCGATTATTTTGCCGAAAAGATGGAGGCGACGGGGATCAAACTGCTTTGGGGCACGGCGAACCTGTTTTCGCACAAACGCTTTATGGCCGGCGCTGCGACAAACCCTGATCCGGATGTGTTTGCTTATTCTGCGGCAACGATCAAGACGTGTATGGACGCAACGATCAAGCTGGGCGGCGAGAATTATGTACTCTGGGGTGGGCGTGAGGGCTACGAGACCCTTTTGAACACCGATATGGGCCGCGAGCGTCAACAGGCGGGGCGCATGTTGCAGATGGCCGTCGACTACAAACACAAGATGGGCTTCAAGGGTGCAATCCTGATCGAACCCAAACCGCAAGAGCCGACGAAGCATCAGTACGACTATGATGTCGCCACGGTTTACGGCTTCCTTAAGGATTTTGGCCTTGAAGGCGAAGTGCAGGTGAATATTGAACAGGGCCATGCAATCCTTGCGGGGCACTCGTTCGAACACGAACTGGCACTCGCTCGCGAGTTGGGGATATTCGGGTCGATCGATATGAATCGCAATGACTATCAGTCCGGGTGGGACACTGACCAGTTCCCCAATAACGTTCCCGAAATGGCGTTGGCCTATTACGAAGTTCTGCGTGCAGGCGGTTTTAAGACAGGCGGTACGAATTTTGACGCAAAGCTGCGTCGCCAGTCGCTTGATCCCGAAGACCTGATTTTGGCGCACGTCGGTGGCATGGATGCCTGTGCCGCAGGTTTCAAGGCCGCAGCCGCGATGCTCGAGGACGGAAAACTCGAAGCCGCCCGCGACGCGCGTTATGCAGGGTGGAACAGCGCAGAGGGTCAGAGACTGATGACATCCGACCTTGCGGCGATCCACGACCGCGTTCTGGCAGAGAACATCAATCCCGAGCCGCGCTCGGGCAGGCAGGAACGCTTGGAAAATCTGGTGAACCGCTACCTTTAGCGTGATTTCGACCTGATGCGCGCGGCAATCCACGTATGATTGCCGCGCACAAGACGTTCCCATTTTTGACAATCCGTTTTTTCCGCGTAGTCTGCAATTTGACGCGCGATAAATATTCTGCGTTTATGTAAAGAATGCTGAGCGAAGCGCGGGGGGAGGATTGTCATGCCGGATTCGAAGATCAAGAACATGGAAGAGTTCTCTGCGGTGAGCGGGATCTCGCGACCGACAGTTTCCAAGTACTTCCACGATCCCGAAAGCGTGCGGCAAACGACCCGACAGCGGATCGAAGAGGCACTTGAGAAATACGACTATCGGCCCAACATTTTCGCGATGAACCAGAATCGCAAGCTGACCAAGAACGTCGGTATCGTTGTGCCGCTTCTGTCAGACCCCTATTTCGCGGAAATCGCGCGCAATCTGGAACAGCGCTGTCTTGATGCCGGATACAGGCCGACGCTTTTTAGTGCCCACGGTGATCCCGATCTGGAAGTCGAGGTCCTTGAAAATCTGCGGTCCATGAAACCGGCGGGTGTTTTGCGGGCACCTTTGGGGCGCGCATCGCATCGGGCGGCTTTGGAAAAATTCTGTGATGATGTGCCCACACTGATTTTTGACAGTAGCGTCGACGAATTGGGGATTGCGTTCGTTGGCTCGGACAATTTTCAGTTCACATCCCATATTACCGACTATTTGTGCCGCACCGGCGAGCCGCCATGCTTTTTTGAAATGAAGACACCTGCCAATCCTAACGCGCACCGCCGCAGGCAAAGCTATTTGGACGCGATGGTGAAATTCGGCTACACGCCGCATGTTGTTTCAATCGATGGTGAGGGGTGGGGCTTTGAAGAGATCGGCCGCTTGGGTGGCCATCAGGCGCTGACCACCAACCAGTTTCCCACCAACACTGTGCTGTGTAGTAACGACCGGTTAGCGATAGGTCTTTTGACGGCCTGCTACGAGCAAGGCGTGAAAGTTGGGCGCGGTCCGGATTGTGCGATTCGCGTTGCCGGACAGGATGGTCACCCCCATTCGCGCTACACCTGTCCGCCGCTCACGACGATTTCTCACAACTATGATGGCGTCTCAAGGCATGCAGCCGAAACGCTATTTTCGGCCATTGACGGGCATGTAGAGCCTTGGAAAAGCACAAGATTAGCGGGTAGATTGATCTTGAGAGACTCGGCCTGAAGTCTCTAAATTTTACGCGCGTAAAATTTGTATTGACGTCGTGTCGCTTTCTCCCTAGCTTGAATTCACCACATCGAAATCCAGGGAGGAATCAGATGTCTTTCAAGAGCACACTTCGTGCGGCGACAGCGTTGTCGCTAATCACTGCTGGCAGCGCGTTTGCTGACAGCCATTCCGCAACAATCACAATCGCGACCGTTAACAACGGCGACATGATCCGTATGCAGGGCTACACAGATAGCTTCACTGCTGAAACCGGTATCGCTGTTGAGTGGGTTACACTCGAAGAGAACGTCCTGCGTCAGCGCGTAACAACTGACATCACCACAAGCGGTGGTCAGTTCGACATCATGACAATCGGCATGTACGAA
>CBDTYC010000293.1:0-3562 GCA_965364495.1 uncultured Yoonia sp.
CCATGGTGACGGCGGGTGTGTTCCTTGTCTGCCGCATGTCACCGCTGATGGAATATGCGCCCGCCGCCACAAGCTTTATTGTGTTCCTCGGTGCAAGCACGGCCTTCTTTGCGGCAACCGTCGGCCTTGTCCAGAATGACATCAAGCGCGTGATCGCATATTCCACATGTTCGCAGCTGGGTTATATGTTCGTTGCTGCAGGCCTCGGCGCTTATTCCGTCGCGATGTTCCACCTTCTGACACATGCTTTCTTTAAGGCGATGCTGTTCCTTGGTGCGGGCTCTGTCATCCATGCGATGCACCACGAACAGGACATGCGGAACTATGGCGGACTGCGCCACAAGATCCCCAAGACTTTTGCGATGATGATGATCGGTACATTGGCCATTACGGGTGTTGGTATTCCGCTGCTTTATGTGGGCTTCCCGATTGGTTTTGCTGGTTTTGTCTCGAAGGACGCGATTATTGAAACCGCCTACGCGGGGACCGCGGGCGGCTATGCCTTCTGGTTGCTGGTTGTTGCGGCGTTGATGACAAGTTTCTACAGCTGGCGGTTGATGTTCATGACTTTCTACGGAACCCCGCGTGGTGATGCGCATACGCACGATCACGCACATGAAAGCCCCAACACGATGATGGTGCCGCTATATGCCTTGGCAGTGGGCGCGGTCTTTAGCGGCATGGTTTGGTATGGTTCCTTCTTTGGCCATACGGACAAAGTCGCCAAGTTCTTTGGTGTGCCTTATGCAGAAGCAACAGAGCATGGCGATGATGCGGCACACAGCGATGAGGCTGCGGACGGGAATGATGCCGCCCACGCCGAAGAAGACACCCATGCTGTTGAAACTGCACATGCGGATGACGCGAAAGAAGAAAAGCATCACTACAACTTTGCTGGCGTTCCGGGCGAAGGCGCAATTCACGTTGCACCGGAAAACCACGTCCTGAACGAAGCGCACGAAGTTCCCACTTGGGTCAAGCTCGCACCGTTCTTTGCAATGCTTGCGGGTCTCGGGCTGGCGTACCAGATGTATATTCGTCGTCCTGACTGGCCACACAAGCTGGCAACGCAACAAGCGCCACTTTACCAGTTCCTGCTGAACAAGTGGTACTTTGACGAAATTTACAACTTTGCCATCATCAAGCCGACCCTCGCTTTGGGCCGTCTGCTGTGGAAGCAAGGCGACACCAAGACAATTGACGGGGGCATCAACGGGCTTGCTATGGGGATCATTCCATTCTTCACACGGCTCGCGGGCCGCGCACAGTCGGGCTATATCTTTAGCTATGCCTTTGCGATGGTTCTGGGCATTGCGGTCATGCTGACCTGGATGACGTTGTTCGGGGGAGCGAAATAATGGGTAACGTTCTTTCCCTCACGACATTTCTGCCGCTCTTGGGTGCTGTCATTCTCGCGCTATTCCTGCGCGGCGACGACGAGGCGGCCCAAAGTAACGCAAAATGGGTCGCTCTGGTCACGACGGCCGTGACGTTCCTGACGTCGCTGTTCATTCTGGGCAATTTCGATGCCAGCAACACCGGCTTTCAGATGGTGGAAGAGCGCGAGTGGCTCTTGGGCCTGCAGTACAAGATGGGCGTCGATGGCATTTCGATCCTGTTTGTGATGCTGACCACATTCCTGATGCCGCTTGTGATCGCGTCCTGCTGGAGCGTGACAACCCGCGTCAAGGAATACATGATCGCGTTCCTGCTGCTGGAAACACTGATGCTGGGCGTGTTTATGGCGCTGGATCTGGTACTGTTCTACCTGTTCTTCGAAGCCGGTCTGATCCCGATGTTCCTGATCATCGGCATCTGGGGCGGCAAGAACCGGATTTACGCATCCTTCAAGTTCTTCCTTTATACCTTCCTCGGGTCTGTGCTGATGTTGGTTGCGATGGTTGCTATGTTTGCAGGTGCCGGCACGACCGACATCCCGACGCTGATGACGCACACATTTGGCACCGAAAACTTTAGCGTACTGGGTATCCAGATCGTGGGTGGGATGCAGACATTGATGTGGCTGGCCTTCTTCGCCAGCTTTGCAGTCAAAATGCCGATGTGGCCGGTCCACACATGGTTGCCGGATGCGCACGTGCAAGACCCGACAGCTGGCTCTGTCGTTCTGGCCGCAATCTTGTTGAAAATGGGTGGCTATGGTTTCTTGCGCTTCAGCTTGCCGATGTTCCCTATCGGATCAGAGGTCATGGGCCCCTTGGTGCTGTGGCTGTCGGCAATCGCGATTGTGTATACATCACTTGTTGCCTTGGTTCAGGAAGACATGAAAAAGCTGATTGCTTATTCGTCCGTTGCCCACATGGGTTTCGTGACCATGGGTATCTTTGCGGTGAACCAGCAGGGCCTTGATGGTGCTATTTTCCAGATGATCAGCCATGGCTTTATCTCTGGTGCATTGTTCCTTTGCGTTGGCGTGATCTACGACCGGATGCACACCCGCGAGATCGACGCCTATGGCGGACTGGTGAACCGGATGCCTGCCTATGCGCTGATCTTCATGTTCTTCACGATGGCCAACGTCGGTTTGCCGGGCACCTCTGGTTTTGTTGGTGAATTCCTGACTCTGATTGCTGTTTTCCAGGTGAACACCTGGGTCGCCGCGATCGCAACATCCGGCGTGATCTTGTCCGCGGCTTATGCGCTTTGGTTGTATCGCCGTGTGGTCATGGGCGACCTGATCAAGGAAAGTCTGCGCACAATCACCGACATGGGCACCCGTGAACGCGTGATTTTTGCACCGCTTGTCGTGATGACGCTTCTTCTGGGTGTGTACCCTGCACTGGTCCTCGACATCACTGGCCCAAGCGTTGCGGCGCTGGTCGATAACTATGAAACTGCTGTTGCAGCCTTCGAGGCCGCAACCCAATTCGCTTCGAATTAAGGAAGGCCCACGATGATTGGCGCTGATATCCAAATCCTGATGCCCGAGATCGTGCTGGCGGTCTTTGCAATGGCCGCCTTGATGGCCGCGGTTTACACGACCAAAGACGCTTTGGCGCCGCTGCTGACGTGGGGCACTTCGGGGCTGTTCGTCTTGCTGGCAATCTGGATCGGTGTGAACGGGCAGGGGACAAACATCGCCTTTGGCGGCATGTTTGTCGACGATGGCTTTGCGCGCTTTGCAAAGATCGTGATCCTGATGTCGGCGGCCGCTGTGCTGGCAGCTTACAAACGGCAGCCGATCATTGAGAAACGGTTTTCGCAGCTCAAGACGGACTTCTGCGTCGCGCCGGTGCACTTGCAGGAGATCAGCCGCATTCATTCGTTGTTGTGCATTTACTTTCTGGTGCTGTGCGTGCAGACGTTGCTGGAGCGAGAGTTGCGTCAGGCAATGGCGGCGGCAGAACTGGAATCGCTCCCCTTGTATCCCGAAGACCGGGCCTGTCGAGCGTCCACGTCCCGCTGAGTGTTGGACGTATTCGAAGCGATCCAGCGACACGAACTGCAGCACGCAGGCGAACCGCTGGCGACCTACGTCACCGAACTCCGGCCGCTGCATCGGCAGCTTCTCAAGCTGCTTGGCGTAGCGATCCGCAGCTACGGC
>CBDTYC010000294.1:0-3503 GCA_965364495.1 uncultured Yoonia sp.
TGATGGTGCTGGACGTGGCCCTTGGGTGACAAGGGCCAGCGTCTTGGCTTAGGGGCAAGGGGCCACAAAATACGTGCCGTCACCGCGTGAATAGGCGCATTGCTGGGTGGCATCGTTCTGCGCCACAAGCACGCCTGCAGCAGCACCGGCCAGCGCGGCAATCAAGCGCCAGTCCTTGTTCGCATCAAGAATATCAGCGGTAATCAACCCCGCCGCAGCCCCGCCAGTCAGGCCGACAGCCGTGCGCTGGTCGGCCGTGAGGTTCTCGCAAGCCTGCACAAACACAAGGCTCGCACCGGCAAGGGTCATGGAAATAATACGTTTCATTGTTGGTCTCCGTTGTTGATAAACGATCAAGCCTTGCGCGGCTTTCAATAGCTGCCAAAATATAGAACCCACGGGCGTTGCGGTGATAACTGCAGTCACGCACACCCCTGCAAAGCGTTTCAATGATCACTGTGGTAGGGCGGGGATCGGCGCCTGCGTTGACAAAAATCAATATATTCAGGCCAAAGACCAACGGACGGTCCGTACTGGTGGGCAGGGCGGTCAAATCCGCCCTGCCGCCTGCACAATCAAAGCTGGTTGATCGGCACTTTGAGGTAGGACACGCCATTGTCCTCTGCGGGTGGCATTTCGCCGGCGCGAATGTTCACCTGCACCGACGGCAGGATCAGTGTCGGCATCGACAGCGTGGCATCGCGGGCTTCGCGCATTGCGACGAATTCATCCTCTGTCTGACCTGCGCCGATATGGACGTTCTTTGTCCGCTCTTCGGCGACGGTGGTTTCCCACTTGTATTCATCGCGCCCCGGCGCCTTGTAGTCGTGACACATGTAAAGCGTTGTCTCGTCCGGCAGGGCCAGAATCTTCTGGATCGAACGGTACATCACACGCGCATCACCACCGGGAAAATCGGCGCGGGCTGTGCCATAGTCGGGCATGAACATCGTATCGCCGACAAAGGCCGCATCACCGGCAACATACGTCATGCAAGCAGGCGTATGGCCCGGCGTGTGCATCGCCTTGACCGTCAGGCCGCCGATGGCGAATTCTTCACCATCCTCGAACAGATGCTCGAACTGGCTGCCGTCGGTGTGAAAGCCCTTTTCGACATTAAAGACTTTGGCGAACACGTCCTGCACATCCCTGATGTGCGACCCGATCGCGGTCGTCCCGCCCAGTTTTTCCTTGATATAAGGTGCGGCACTCAGGTGGTCCGCATGGGCATGGGTTTCCAACAGCCATTCGACCTTCAGGTCATTGTCCTGCACGTAGGCGATGATGTCATCGGCAGAGGCCGTGCTGGTGCGCCCTGACTTGGGGTCAAAATCAAGCACGGAATCAAGAATGGCACAGCTTTGGCTGTCGGGGTCTTTGACCACATAGGACACCGTGTTGGTGGGTTCATCAAAGAATGCTTTTACGTCGGGGGTCATGGTGCGACTCCTTTAAGTTGGTTTCAGTCGTGGCGGCCCTGCTTCTTTTGACGGGAAGATCAGGAAAGCACCGCCTTGCACTTGACGAGATAGGTATGACTTCTTATCTGCGCAAGTATGAAGATAAAAGAAATGAAATCGAACGCAGACGATATCTGCGAAATCATGACGCTACTGTCCAACCGCAGTCGCTTGATGATCCTTTGTTTGCTGAGTGAAAGCGAAAAATCGGTGGGACAACTCGCAGAAGCGATTGGCGCACGTGACACCGCCGTATCCCAGCAATTGGCCGTTTTGCGGCGCGAACGGATCGTCAAGGCGCGGCGCGAGGGGCAGACGATGTACTACCGCATTGTGCGCGACGACATCGGGCAACTGCTTGCGTTTTTGTATGAAACCTATTGCGGCGATCCCGCGCAGAAACAGGAGACCGACCAATGACCCTTAACAAAATTGACCCGAAAACCGTGCATCAATGGATGGCAGACGGCAAAGCCGTGTTGATCGACGTGCGCGAACCCGATGAATATATCAAGGAACACGTCCCGCAGGCGCATCTGGTGCCCCTGTCCGGCTTCAACCCCGAAGATTTCCCGAAAGAGCATAACAAAATTGCCGTTTTCCACTGCCTGAGCGGTGGCCGCACCGAAGCATCAGCGGCACAAATCCTCAAAACGGGGTTCCGTGAAGTGTATCAGCTTGAAGGCGGGATCAAGGGTTGGCGCGCTGCCGGTCTGCCGGTGAACGAAAACGCCAAAGCCCCGATCAGCATCATGCGACAGGTGCAAATCTCTGCCGGTAGCCTTGTCCTGCTGGGCCTTGCGCTGGCCGTTCTGGTCAACCCGTGGTTTGCAGCCCTCAGCGCCTTTGTCGGTGCAGGCCTGACACAAGCAGGGATCACCGGCAATTGTGCAATGGCCTCGATCCTCAAGCACATGCCTTGGAACCGTGTCATCACCAGCCAAAAGGGGATGCCCGCGACCTCTGGCGCGTAAAAGACCGGCACCGGCACCCGACCGTCAAACCCCTACGGGTGGCGGTCGTGCCAGCGCCGTTCCGGTGATCCGCTAACTTCGCGAAATCGCGTTTTCCAACGCCAGTTTGGCCGTGCATAGCTTGTAGCAATGCGCAAATTCAGGACAGGCGACGCAATCGTCCCATTCTGCGATATCCGTCTGGATATGGCGGCCTGTCCGCGCCAGACCCGCACTGTCCAGTTCAAACGAAAAGACCTTGCCCTGCATCCGGTCGTTGACCGAAAAATGCAGGCTGTCGTGAAACATCGTCCCATAGCAGGGTTTGTGGCCGGTCATTGGCGTGCCTCCTGCAATAGTGGCGCAATCTGTGCGGGTGTCAGAACGCGGCCGCTGGACACCACCTTTTCGTCGATCACCAGTCCGGGGGTCGACATGATCCCATAGCCCGCGATTGCGACGATATCGGTGACCTTTTCGATCTCTGCATCAATGCCGGCGGTCTGCGCGGCGGCCTTGACGTTATCGGCCAATGCCACGCATTTCTTGCAGCCGGAGCCCAGTATCTTAACAATCATTCCCGTTCCCTTTCGTCAGACAAACAGATGCGCTGTCGCGTTGAAAATATAGCCGATCAGGATAATTCCCACGGTCACGATCCCGATAAACACAGTCAAAAGCGGCAGTTTCACCACCCGCTTGAGCATAATCAGCGCGGGCAGCGACAACGCGGTCACAGCCATCATGAACGTCAGCGCCGTGCCGAGGCCCACGCCCTTTTCCACCAGCGCCTCGGCGATTGGCAATGTGCCAAAGATGTCCGCATACATCGGCACGCCTGCCACAGTGGCAACCAGCACCGACCACCACTTATCCTGCCCCAACACCGCCGAGATGAACCCCGCAGGAATCCAGTTGTGGATTGCGGCACCAATGCCCACACCGATCAGAACGTAAAGCCAGACCCGTCCGGCAATCTCTGCCACCTGTTCGCGGGCATAGGTCAGGCGTTCGCGGCGGCTGATCGCACCGTCATTGTCGTGATCGCTGACGGGACTTTGATAGACAAACTCTGCGACCTGATCTTCTA
>CBDTYC010000295.1:0-3500 GCA_965364495.1 uncultured Yoonia sp.
AAAGAACGCCAGAAATGTGCAGATCATTCAAGGCAAAAATGCCGCATTGCAGCAATGAACACTGCCAAGCGGCCAATTCAGGCCGAATCCGGCGCCACCCTAAACCGCGATCCAGATCAGGCGCACACCAGTGACGATCAGCAGCACGTAGGTTAGACCAAAGAACAATCGCTCCGGCACCAAGTGGTGCGCTTTGACGCCGATCCATGCGCCCAGCAAGGCAAATGGCGCAAGCACCAAGCTGCCCATGACCGTATCCCAACTGAATATCCCCAAGTACGCGTAGGGAACCGCCTTCATCCAGTTGACGGCCCAAAAGACGACAACTGTAGTCGCCTGGAACGCGGTTTTGCTAAGACCTTGTGACAGCAGGAACACCGCTGAGGGCGGCCCGCCTGCATGGCTCACGAAGCTAGTGAAACCGCTCACCAGCCCAGCAAACCACGCCCAAGGTGCCGAAAACGGCATAATTGGCACGTTAAGCCAGCCCAGCGCGCGCGACATCTGGAAGGCAACAAAAGCCAGACAGATTGCACCGATAAGCAGCCGGAACACATCGCCGTCGACAACCGCAAAGAGCGCCGCCGCGATAATGCAGCCTGGCACAGCGCCAATCATCAATCCTTTGGCAGAAGGCCAGTGCCACTTTCCCCAATAGGGTTTCAAAGTGGCCGCATCAATCAACATAAACAATGGCAGGACAATGCCCAGGGCAGCGCCCGGCGGCACGACCAAAGCCAGAATCGCTCCGGCCACGAAAGCAGCGCCGGAACCGAATCCGCCTTTCGAGATCCCACCGAAAATGATTGCGGGGATGCCTACTGCAAAAAATTGCCAACCGAACTCGATCACGCGGAATGCCCTGAATTATTCTGTATTCATCCTTCGTTAGCGGGTCCGTTTACCTTTGACCACATCCAGCTTTGTGATGCCGCAGCGCAGCACACTTGCGCAAAGGCTGTCAAACGCTTAGGCAAAGCGCCGAAACCATAACACCAAAGGACCTGTTTCAATGGCCAGACCCAAGATTGCCCTTATCGGCGCCGGACAAATTGGCGGCACGCTTGCACACCTCGCAGCTGTCAAAGAACTCGGCGATGTTGTTCTGTTCGATATCGCGGACGGTGTTCCCCAAGGTAAGGCGCTTGATATCGCCGAATCCGGCCCTGCTGCGAAATTCGATGGCAGCTTCAAAGGCACCAACGATTATGCCGACATCGCAGGTGCAGATGTTTGCATCGTAACTGCTGGCGTTGCCCGCAAACCCGGGATGAGCCGCGATGACCTGCTGGGCATCAATCTGAAAGTGATGAAATCCGTTGGTGAAGGCATTGCGGCCCACGCGCCAAATGCATTCGTTATCTGTATTACCAACCCGCTGGACGCCATGGTTTGGGCGCTTCGCGAATTCTCTGGCCTGCCAGTGGAAAAAGTTTGCGGCATGGCCGGTGTTCTGGATAGCGCGCGCTTCCGCCACTTCCTTGCTGACGAATTCAAGGTCTCCATGCGCGACGTGACAGCCTTTGTTCTGGGCGGCCACGGCGACACCATGGTTCCGCTGACACGGTATTCGACTGTTGCGGGCATCCCGTTGCCTGATCTGGTCGACATGGGCTGGACGACGCAAGACAAGCTGGACGCGATCGTCCAGCGTACCCGTGATGGCGGTGCCGAAATCGTTGGCCTGCTCAAGACCGGTTCTGCTTTCTACGCACCTGCGACATCTGCAATCGAAATGGCAGAAGCCTACCTGAAAGACCAAAAGCGCGTCCTGCCATGTGCAGCCCATGTTGACGGTGCTTATGGACTTGACGGCTTCTACGTTGGTGTCCCGACAGTCATCGGTGCCGGTGGTGTCGAGCGTGTTGTCGAGATCAAGATGAACAAAGACGAGCAAGCGATGTTTGACAAGTCCGTAGACGCTGTCAAAGGCCTTGTTGCCGCTTGCAAGGCGATCGACGACAGCCTCGCGTAAGCAAGAACGTTTTGGTTTGATCAATCAGGGGTCGCCACTTGGCGGCCCTTTTTCATTCCGGAACCCTAGTCCAGCAAGAATGAAAGCACGTGCGCTTTGCGTCGCCATAGCCAGTGATCAATCGCGGCTGGCGACAGGTCGACCGCATTGTCAGGAAACCACTGCGCCAGTGCGGGCGCAGGATCGAAAGGCGGTGCTGCCCACAAATCATGTTTCTGCAGCAGCGCTTTTTGTGCATGATCCGCACCTTTCAGCCGATAATAGAGTTCGGTGGCCCTGTCCGGTTCGGCGATCAACGCATTTGCCTGTTTTCGGCGATGCGGAGAAGGCGGCATACCGCCCCTTTTCGCCAATGCATGCGCCATCCGTGCCAGCTTGAATGTCCACTGTAACGGCGTCAGCCCGTCAAAATGCAAAAGCTCCAGATTGGCGCAGTCGGCCCGCGCACTGATCACTTCACGCTCTTTGTCCGTCGACTTGGGGCGGTGGATCGATAGGCGCATGGCACGGCCGGTTCGGACAAACGCCTTGCCTTGGGCATGGCCCGCAAGTCCTTTGTAGGTCAACGCATAGTCCGGCCCGAAAACCGCCCGTCCCTTTGTAATTGACGATACGAATGGACGCCGAAAGGCACCCTCGAAAATGGATAGATTTTGCGCGCCTTCCAGATGCACCCGCTCTGCAACTGGGATGATCAGGCAATCGACATCTTCGGCGACTGATGACAGGGAATGCGAGATTGATGTCTGGGGACACAGGAATTCATCCGCATCAATATGGACCAGCCAGCCCACATCCGTACGTGCATATGCATCCCGCGCATTCGCCACTTGCCTGACCTGATGCCGGCGCGGGCGGCTTTTTCCGATCTGCAGCCAATGTGCGTCGTCACAAGCAAAAACGCTGACTTGCGACAGATGCGCGACAGCTTCCTGAACCGGATCATCCGGACGATCGCAATACAAAAACACATGCGATGCACCAAGCGCCAGATGCCACGCAACAAAGGCCTGAACTACCGCCGGAGGTTCGTCCACGGTTGCAACCACTGCCCAAGTTGGTTCAGATAAAGTCATGGCAACTTTGCTAGCATCGGCGCGAATCTTTTAAAACTGAATAAAGTCGCCCGAAATTTCAGACCTCCTGATTTTGTGATCACACAAAAAAATTCTGTGATCACAAATGTTCGATTTTTCACGAATATGTCACTTTTCCCTTAGAAGCCGCGATTTTTCTATGATTAGGTCGGCGCAACCGTAGCCAAATTGGAATTGTCTTATGAACATTCACGAATATCAGGCCAAAGCATTGTTGCGCAGTTATGGCGCGCCCGTCTCGGATGGACGCCCCGTTACCCGCGCCGAGGATGCCAAAACTGCCGCAGGCGAACTTGATGGACCACTCTGGGTCGTCAAAGCACAAATTCACGCAGGTGGACGCGGCAAAGGCAAATTCAAAGAGGCCGATGCCGGCGAGGCTGGCGGTGTACGCTTGGCCAAGTCTGTCGAAGAAGCGGCCCAAGAAG
>CBDTYC010000296.1:0-3491 GCA_965364495.1 uncultured Yoonia sp.
ACGCGATCGCGATACCTGCGCCAATGCCTGTACCCCCGCCAGTGACCAGCGCGTGTTTTCCTGCATGTTCCATGATGATCCCCTTTGCTGACACTTATGCTAGCGGGTGCGACCCCATGGACAAGGGCAAAGCGTTGGGGCTAAACCATTCATATGAAATGGATTGATATACCGCCGGTCTGGCTAATGCTTGCACTCGTCAGCACGTGGTGGATCGGGCAGTTGCAGCCCGCTGTATTGTCGTTCGGTGGACCGGTCACGGAATTGCTGGGCGGTCTTTTGGTCGGTGGTGGTATTGTCCTGATCCTGCTTGCCGCCATCGAAATGCGCAAACGCAGCACAACGATTGTTCCGCACATGGAGGCCGCAAATCTGGTCACCACCGGGATATTCAAACGCAGCCGCAATCCAATCTATCTCGGTGACGCTCTTGTACTGGCGGGCTTAGCCCTCCGTTGGGAGACGCCAGTCGCGCTGTTGCTGGTGCCCTTATTCATGGCGACAATCACGCAACGCTTTATCATCCCCGAAGAAAACCGGCTTCGCGTGAAATTCCGTGCCGATTTTGCCCGTTATTGTCAAAATACGCGCCGCTGGGTGTGACTATTAGCGCATGACATGAAGTGTCATGTCAGCCATTCCCTTGTGAAATATTATTGCGCACGATAATGCTTTGACACTGCGTCACGATATATGGGGGATTTTCCGTGAAAATCGGTACACCAAAAGAAATATTTGAAGGCGAAAACAGGGTCGCGATGACCCCGGCCTCCGCAAAAGACCTACAGAAACTCGGATATGAGTGCGTCATCGAAGCCGGTGCAGGTGCCGGTGCCGGTTTCTCGGATCAGTCATACAAGGATGCCGGCGTGGAGGTTGTCAAAACCGCCGCAGCACTTTGGAAAGCGGCCGATATCGTAGCCAAGGTACGCCCGCCTGAAGACGCCGAAACAAAGCGGATGCGCGAAGGCCAGACACTGATTTCGTTCTTCTATCCAGCGCAGAACAAAGAATTGATGGAGGCCGCCAACAAGAAAGGCGCCACCGTGATCGCGATGGATATGGTGCCCCGCATCAGCCGCGCACAGAAAATGGACGCATTGTCCTCGATGGCCAATATCGCAGGCTACCGCGCTGTGATCGAGGCGGGTAATAACTTTGGCCGCTTCTTTACTGGTCAGGTCACCGCTGCGGGCAAGGTCCCACCTGCAAAGGTTTTGGTCGTCGGTGCCGGTGTTGCAGGCCTTGCCGCAATCGGCACTGCGACATCACTCGGCGCGATTACCTATGCTTTCGACGTGCGGCCCGAAGTGGCCGAACAGGTCGAATCAATGGGTGCCGAGTTTGTGTTCCTTGATTTCGAAGAAGAGCAGCAGGACGGTTCCGCGACAGGTGGCTATGCTGCTGTGTCCTCTCCTGAATTTGCAGCCGCACAACTGGCCAAGTTCCGCGAAATTGCACCGGATATCGACATCGTCATCACGACGGCACTGATCCCCGGCCGCGACGCGCCGGAGCTTTGGACCAAAGACATGGTTGACGCGATGAAGCCCGGTTCGGTGATCATCGACCTGGCCGCAGAACGGGGCGGCAACTGCAAGCTGACCGTCAAGGACGAAAAGATCGTCACTGACAACGGCGTCACGATTGTGGGTTACACCGATTTCCCAAGTCGCATGGCGGCGCAATCCTCAACGCTTTATTCAACGAACATCCGTCACATGGTGTCGGACCTCACGCCGGAAAAGAACGGTGTGCCAAACCACAACATGGAAGACGACGTGATCCGTGGCGCGACCGCGACCCACAATGGCGAAATCACGTTCCCGCCACCGCCGCCCAAAGTGGCCGCGATTGCAGCGGCTCCCAAAAAGGCCGCAGTCAAAGAACTGACAGCCGAAGAAAAGCGTGCCGCTGAAACGGCTGCGTTCAAGGCGCAAACCCGCAATCAGGTGACTTTGCTGGTTGTCGGCGCGGCAGTGTTGCTGAGCGTGGGTTTGGTTGCTCCTGCCAGCTTCATGCAGCACTTTATCGTGTTTGTATTGGCTGTCTTTGTCGGTTTCCAAGTCATCTGGGGCGTGGCGCACAGCTTGCACACACCATTGATGGCGGTCACCAATGCGATTTCTTCGATCATCATCTTGGGTGCGCTGACACAAATCGGGTCCAGTTCGGCCCTCGTTGTCGTCATTGCGGCACTTGCGGTCTTTATGACCGGCATTAACATTTTCGGCGGTTTTCTTGTGACACGGCGCATGCTCGCCATGTTCCAGAAATCCTAAAGGGGAAGCAGAACAATGGAATTTGGTTTCACAACAGCGGCATATGTCGTTTCAGCAGTCCTCTTTATCCTTAGCTTGGGCGGTCTGTCCGGTCAGGAAAGCGCGAAACGCGCAGTGTGGTACGGCATTGCCGGTATGGCATTGGCGGTTGCAGCCACTTTGATCGGTCCAGGATCGGGTTTCTGGCTTTTGTCACTGATCCTGATCGCAGGTGGCGGTGCGATTGGCTACCAACTGGCAACCAAGGTGCAGATGACGCAAATGCCGGAACTCGTCGCCGCTATGCATTCGCTTGTCGGTCTGGCTGCGGTCTTTGTGGGCTTTATTGCCCATGTCGAACTGGGCCGCGTCATGGCAATGGACGATGCAGCGCGCAAAGGGCTTGAAGGCTTTGCAGCCCTCTTGGCCAAGAAGGACGCTGTCGAGATCGCGATCCTGCGGGTAGAGCTGTTCTTGGGCATCTTTATCGGTGCGATTACGTTCACCGGTTCGGTCATTGCCTATGGCAAGCTGGCGGGCCGTGTGAATTCGTCTGCGACAAAGCTGCCGGGCGGTCATTTGCTGAACGCCGGTGCTGCGACGATTTCGCTGCTTTGCCTCGTTTGGTACTTCAACACTGGCGCATTTGTGCCGCTGTTCTTCATGACTGTGGCTGCGCTTTTCATCGGATACCACCTGATCATGGGCATCGGCGGTGCAGATATGCCTGTCGTCGTATCAATGCTGAACAGCTATTCCGGCTGGGCCGCGGCGGCGATCGGTTTCAGTCTTGGCAACGATCTGTTGATTGTTGTCGGCGCACTTGTCGGTTCTTCCGGTGCGATCCTGTCGTACATCATGTGTAAGGCGATGAACCGTTCCTTTGTGAGCGTCATTTTGGGCGGCTTTGGTGGCCCACAGGGCGAACAGATGGCTGTCGAAGGCGAACAGATCGCAATCGACGCGGACGGCGTGGCAACGGCACTGAACGAAGCAGACAGTGTCATCATCATTCCGGGGTACGGGATGGCGGTTGCACAAGAACGTGCTGCTAGCCGAAGCCAAAGTGCCCTATGACATCGTGATGGAAATGGACGAGATCAACGAGGACTTCCCGTCAACGGACGTTGCCATCGTGATCGGGTCCAACGACATCGTGAACCCTGCCGCACAAGACGATCCGAACAGCCCGATCGCGGGCATGCCGGTTCTGGAATGCTGGAAAGCCAA
>CBDTYC010000297.1:0-3487 GCA_965364495.1 uncultured Yoonia sp.
AGTCCAAGGATCGCACCAGAGGCTTGCGCCTTGGCCGGTGTCGACGACAACGCACCAGCCACCAGTTGAAAGCGCCCGTCAATGCGGGCGGCGATCCGGTGCACACCACCGATAAACGCGTCGTTCCCGCCGCCAACCATGCCAAGGGGAATTGGTCTTTCGTATGACATGGCCTAAATCCCCAGCATCTTGCGATTGGTCGCGTGATCCACTTCGCCGCCGGCGAAATCGTCAAAGGCACGATCGGTCACACGAATAATATGGTCTTTCACGAATTGCGCCCCTTCGCGCGCGCCGTCTTCGGGATGCTTGAGGCAACATTCCCATTCCACTACGGCCCAACCCCCGAAGTCATTGGCAGCCATTTTGGAAAAGATCGCCGCAAAATCGACCTGCCCATCGCCCAGACTGCGGAAACGGCCTGCCCTGTTTACCCATGACTGGTAGCCACCATAGACACCCTGTCTGCCTGTGGGATTGAACTCTGCGTCCTTGACGTGGAACATCTTGATGCGGTCTTTGTAGATGTCGATATGATCAAGGTAATCAAGGCATTGCAGCACGTAGTGCGACGGATCATAGAGCATGTTGCAACGGGCATGACCGCCCAAACGCTCCAGAAACATCTCGAAAGTGACGCCATCATGCAGGTCTTCGCCGGGGTGGATTTCATAGCACAGGTCAATGCCGCAATCGTCCGCATGATCAAGGATCGGACGCCAACGGGCGGCCAGTTCATCAAAGGCCGCCTCGACCAGTCCCTCGGGCCGTTGCGGCCAAGGATAGATGTACGGCCACGCCAAAGCGCCCGAAAATGTCGCCATCTCTGTCAGACCCAGATGCTTTGAGGCGGTCAACGCCAGCTTGACCTGCTCCACCGCCCAAATCTGCCGCGCCTTGGGATCACCTTGCACCTGCGGAGCGGCGAAACCGTCAAAGGCTGTATCATAGGCAGGGTTCACGGCAACCAACTGACCCTGCAAATGCGTGGAAAGCTCTGTGACCGCGACACCGTTTGCGGCGGCTTGGCCCCTGAACTCATCACAGTAATCCTTGGAGGACGCAGCCTTGGCCAGATCAATAAAGCGCCCGTCCCAACTGGGAACCTGCACCCCCTTATAGCCGCAATCGGCCGCCCATTTCGTGATACCATCCCAGGTATTGAAAGGGGCTTCATCGCCAGCAAACTGCGCCAGAAACAACGCCGGTCCCTTAATAGTTTTCATCGCAAACTCCGTCTGTTTTGAAAAACTATAACGATTTAGAGATCCTGTTCTAGTCCTGCGATTGGATTATTGCACTTTCCCACTCACGTATGAACGTCCGGCGCTTGAGCCGATCAAGGTAGGTCATCAAGGCGGGCTCTAGCGGGATCGCTGCGCGTCCCTCTTGATCAAGACTTGGCGTCAGCGGAGGCAACGGGAATTCATCACCGGCGCTGCTACCGGACTGCGATGATGTCAGATGCCGAATGAAATCAGCAGCAATTTGGGGGCTTGGCGTGCTTTCGGACGCAAAAGCAGTGCGCATCATTGTCGTAGGGAAATCCGAGGGCAGTATAACCTGAAGGTCACCAAGTGCTTTGCTGCGCGCAGAGGCGTAGCTGCCCAACACGTTGTAAGCAACGGCAAGCTTTCCGTTGGCCAAATCATCGATCATATCCCCTGAACAACAGTAAAGCTGCGCATCAAGACTGCCCATAACTTCGGTCAATCGCCAAAAACTCTCAGAGGCGCGTGCGTCCTGAGTGGCGAAAAGATACCCCAATCCGGACTGACGCACGTCATATGTACCCACCCTGCCCCGAAACCGGTCCGGATCAGCCCGCAAGGCCTGAATAAGTTCCTGACGGGTGCGCGGAACCTGTTGACCGGCAAAGGCGGCCGTGTTGACCACGATCGTTGCAGGTTCTGTGGTGAACCCATAAAGGCTTTGCCGCCACTGCGCCCATGTGGGGTGCGCGATATTATCGATCCGCATGGCATACCCGTCATTTGCCAGCTTCAACTGCAAATCCATCGCGCTTGAAATCACCACATCGTAACCTTCCGGATCGGACCGGAAAATTGCATCAAGATCTGCGGTGCCTGTCACAAAATAAGTGATCGAAACATTGGGGCGGCCCCGTAGAAAGCTTTCGATAATCGGCGCGAAAAACGACGTGTCCGTGCTGGACAGCAGCCTCAGGTTCTGCGCCGCACCAGCGGCACCAAACAGCCGCTGGTCTTCCCAGTCCTGAGCGACCGAAGCACAAGGCAGCAACATCAAAATCAGAATGACAAAGTAGCGCATGCACCCCCCTGCGGACGATTGGTCAGCGTCAACTTGCCGCCATGGGCATGGGCGACATCCTCGACGATTGTCAGACCCAACCCCGACCCGACAATGCCCGCGACATTGGCACCGCGTTTGAACCGCTTTGCCAGATCGCCGATTTCGTCAGGCGCAAAGCCCGCACCTTCATCGCATATCTGCACATTCGGTTTTGGGGTCTTCGACACGATAATGCTGATCGTGCTTTCGGCGGGGGCATATTTCAAAGCATTGTCAATCAAGTTGCGCACAGCATTTTGCAGCAGGATCGGATCACCGACCATTATCACATCATGCTCCTGGCTGGTCTCGAGCGTGATATCTTTCATCTCGGCAATGGGGGAAAGCTGTACCAGCAATTCCTGAACCAGCACCCCCAGATCAATGTCTTGCTGTTCCAGATTGTCTGCGCGGAACGCGATCATTGCATGATCAAGCAATTGTCCGGCCGCGCGCGAGCTTTCATCGATTGCCCGCACCATGGACCGTAGCGCTTGCCTGTTTTCAGGGCGTTCGACCCGCTGCAATGTTGTCTCGGCATGCGATCGCACCGTAGCCAAGGGGGTCCGCACCCGATGGGCCGCCTCTGTGATGAAGTTTTCGGACTGCAAGAGCGACTGGTTCAGCCGCGCCATCAGACTGTTAAGTGACGACACAAGCGGCGCAAGTTCGGCAGGAATTGGCCTGACAACAGGTCGCAAATCCTTTGGCCCGCGACGTGCAATCGCGGTGGTCAAGGTCTGCAACTGATCAAATGTGGTCGCGGTGGCCCAAAAAGCAATCAGCGCCGCCAGAGCAAAGAAACCGGCACCGAAGAATGCCACGTTCTGGGAAATCTGGTTCAATGTGCCGGACAAGGCGTCTTGGGTTTGCCCGACAGAAACGGCAATCTGGGTGCGGACATTTGCACCTATCAACGTGCGTGTCGCACTGGCCAAACGGATCGGGACACCATCAAAAACCACCGTCTCAAAGCTGCGGGTTTCGGCAGGCTGCCGTTGTGGGCGCGGCATATTTTCATAGCCGGAAATGACAACACCGTCCTGATAAATGGCATAAAACACGCGGTCGTCGCGTGCGGTCCCCAGCATCGAAAGCGACGCATAGGGGAAATCGACTTCGACCACACCGTCGCGTACGAGACGGGCCGCGGCGGTCCTGTTGATCTCACCCT
>CBDTYC010000298.1:0-3471 GCA_965364495.1 uncultured Yoonia sp.
GGGTGTGAAATGGCAAGTAGATTAACCATGGGCATCGATGTGGGCACAACATCGGTCAAAGCGGGTATCATCGACGAGAGCGGCAAGATCGTGGCACGGTTCGCCGAAAGTTACCCGACACTGCGCCAAGGTGCAGATGTTGTAGAACAGGACCCTCAAGATTGGGTGCGCCTGATCGAAAAGGCAATGGCATCGTTTGCCGCGTATCAGGTAACGGCGATTGGTCTGACGAGCCAAGTCAACACGCATGTCTTTGTAGGTCAGGACGATCTGCCTTTGATACCTGCGATCCTGTGGCAGGACGGGCGGGCAGGTGCCGAAGCAGCGGCCCTTGATGCGCAAGTGACGCTTGCGCAAAAACAGGCGTGGTGGGGTGCGCCGATGCCGATTGATGCAAGCCACGCTTGCGCACGCATGGCATGGGTTGCGCGGCACCGTCCTGACGTATGGGAAGGGACGCAGTGGGTGATGTTGCCCAAGGACTACTGCCTTCTCAAGCTGACGGGCATTGCAGCAACCGATCCGGTGTCGAATATTGGTCTGGTCGATAATGCGCTGGCATACATCCCGCAAGTTCTGGCGCTAATCGAGGGTGCTGCCGAGCGCGTGGCCCCTTTGGTCGGGATCAATGACACTGTCGGCACCGTCAAATCCGGTCCATTTGCGGGTGTGCCTGTCGTCTGTGGTGCGATGGACGCTTGGGCCGGTCTTGTTGGTGCCGGGGGCGCTCTGGATCGCACAAGCGTCTATCTTAGCGGCACAAGCGAGATTTTAGGGATTTCATCGAAAGAAGTTGTGCCAACTCCGGGGGCGATTGTGTTTCCGCAATGCGAAGGCGTGCGTCTTCATGCGGCACCGACGCAATCGGGTGGTGATGCAAAGATGTGGTTCGCGGATGCAATGGGCGTGTCGCTGAATGCGATGACGGGACTGGTCGCAACGACCCCCCGTACGGCTGCAACGCCATTGTTTTTGCCGCAGTTGCAGGGAGAACGCGCGCCGCTTTGGGACGCTGACCTGCGGGCCGCTTTCTTGGGTGTCAGTCGCCAGACCAGCCGCGCTGATCTTGCACGTGCGGTTTATGAGGGTGTCGCGATGTCTGCGCGTCTGGCGCTTGAGACGCTTCAGGTGTCTGCCAATCTGGTCAGTGACAGCATTTCTTGCGGTGGAGGCGGATTCCAGTCAGAGCCGTGGAACCAAATCCGTGCGGACATATTGGGTGTTGAATTGCAGGTACTTGCCGCGAAGGAACCCGGTGTTTTGGGGGCGGCCACAATGGCCGCCATCGGAACTGGTGCCTATGCAAACTTTGCAGAGGCATACGACGCCTTGGCCGTTTTTGACCGGTGTTTCACGCCGAACCGCGCCCTTCGTGGTCAGTACGATGACTTGTTCGGCCTCTATCAAGAGGCAATTGCCCTGAACGCCGATCTTGGCAAGCGGATCATGCGCTGCTCTTTTTCGTCAGATGTGGACTGAAAACCTGCAGTAGGGGGCTGTGCGGCGCGTAAAAACTAGACCAGACTGCTGATCAAAGCCGTCCAAACGGCGCATTCAGGGAGAAGAACATGAACAATTCGTTTACACTTGCAGTATCGGCCATGGCGCTTTGCGCATCGACGGCATGGGCCGAAACGGTTGCCGTCATTACACCGTATCTGGCGCAACCCGGGACCCAAGCCTATGTCGAAGGGTTCGAGGCGGCATCAGTTGAAAAAGGGTGGAACGTCAATGTGATAGACACCGCAGGTGATGTGGCCGCAGTGATCAGCCGGATCGAGGATGCAGTGACACAGAATGTCGATGCCATCGTCATCAATGTGGATCCCGCGCAGGTAAACGTGGGTCTTCTGGCCGCACAAGACGCAGGTATTCCGGTCGTCGGGATGGATGCGGGTTCTGACCCGCTTGTCGCGGCAAATGTGACGTCAAACGGCTATGCGATGGCCGCTGAAACATCGGTCTACGTTGCCAACCGGATCAACGGACAGGGCAACGTCGTGATGTTCGTTTTTGACGCATTCCCGCCGGTGCAAATTCGCGGTGTGGTTGCTGACGCGATCTTTGGCAACTTCCCAGACATCAATGTGTTGGACCGGATCACGCCGGATGTATCTGACGGCGGCATCGCCGATAGCCGCGCCAAGATGGAGGCCATTCTTGCAGCCAACCCGGAACCAGGCAGCATTGCTGCGGTTTGGGCTGCGTGGGATCAGCCCGCGCTTGGTGCGTTGCAGGCAATCGAGGATGCGGGCCGCGGTGATGAAGGTATCGTCATCACCGGCATTGACGCGAACCCGCAAGCGCGCGACGCCATTGCAGCAGGCGGCAATTTCGAGGCCTCTATCGCGCAGGATTTCAGCGGGATCGGTGCCGCAGCCGCTGACGTGGTCGCACGTCTGATCGCTGGCGAAGACGTCCGTGAAAGCGTCGTCTATGTGCCGACAAAACTGGTCACATCTGCGAACGCGGCTGATTAGGACAACAGGGATGGCGCGCCGCAAAAACCAGGGCGCGCTATCCGGTTGTTTGACGCATTTGGTCCGCAATCTATGCTGAACCTGACATTCGCGCATATGTCCAAAGCCTATGGTGGGGTACCTGCGCTAAGTGACGTCACGCTGTCTTTGGTGGGGGGGCGGGTGCATGCGCTGATGGGGGAAAACGGCGCAGGCAAAAGCACACTGATCAAATTGATTGCTGGCGTCGTGCCTGCCGATCACATGATATTCGAAAGAAACGGAAATGCGGTCCAGCTTGCCAATGCGCAAGACGCACAGGCCGCCAATTTTCGTTTTTTGCATCAAGAGTTGAATATCGTGCCCCAGGTCTCGGTGGCAGAGAATATCCTGCTGGGCCGCAACTTTCCACGCCGCTTTGGAATTGCTGTTGATTGGCATGCCGTACATGACCGCGCACGTGCCGCACTGCGGTTTTTGGGCGCGGACCACATTGATGTGCGCGCTTTAGCGGGTAATTTCGCGGCTGGTGATCAAATGCTGATCAAAATTGCGGGCGCACTTGTCACCGGTTCTGACACAGACGCGCGCGCCGATCTTTATGTCCTTGATGAGCCGACTGCTGCATTGACAGCGCAAGAATCCGAGATGCTATTTGATGCCATAACGCGCCTCGCTGCGACCGTTGCCGCCGTTCTTTATGTCTCGCACAGAATGGACGAGGTATTGCGGATTTGTGATGACATCACAGTGCTGCGCGACGGGCAGCATATCTCAAGCGGTCTTGTGGCAGATACGTCAAAAGTACAGATCATCCGCGACATGACGGGGCGAGATGTCAAAGATGCATATCCGGCCCGAGACGGCCAAAAAGGCAGCAATGTCATTGTCCACTGTCGCAATGTCACAACGGCCCATCTTTCCAATCTGGACTTTACGCTGCGTGCCGGCGAAATACTTGGTATCGCGGGCCTTGCTGAAGCAGGGCAAAGTGAATTGCTGGACCTGCTGA
>CBDTYC010000299.1:0-3442 GCA_965364495.1 uncultured Yoonia sp.
CGACCTGCTGGACAGATTGAAGGGCGAAACCGGACCCGTGCGTAGCCGGCCCCGGCGCGCCCTCGAAATGATCCCGCTAACCGATGACGGCAGCACGATCCCTTCTCTCGAGACGGTTCTGAGACTGGTTGCGGGACAAGTCCCTTTGCTTATCGAGATCAAAGACCAAGACGGTGAAATGGGACCCAACGTGGGTCCGCTTGAAAAAGCGACTTGTGCCGCACTGGCGCAGTACAAAGGCGACGTCGCGCTGATGTCGTTCAACCCGCATGCAGTCGCAAAATGCGCCCAGTTTGCACCGCATCTTCCACGCGGGCTGACCACATCCAGCTACGAAGCCGTTTTCTGGCCAGAGGTGCCCGCCGAAACTCGCGACACCCTGCGTGAAATCCCCGACTATGACCGCGTCGGTGCCTGTTTCATCAGCCACGAATCCACCGATCTGGACCGCCCACGCGTGGCCGCACTCAAATCCGAGGGTGCGCGAATTTTCACATGGACCATCCGTTCGGCCAAAGAAGAGGCAGAGGCCCGACGCATTGTCGATAATATCACCTTTGAGGGCTACTTGGCTTGACGACGGCCTTGATGCACACAAGTTGCAGGGTATGACCGACGCACCGATCGAAATCACGACGCATGCAAGCATTTCCGCCATCGACGCGGCCGATTGGGATGCCTGCGCCTGCCCCGAAACCCGCGACGGTCGGCCCAATGATCCCTTTACCACGCACCGGTTCTTGAAAGCTCTCGAGGACAGCGGATCAGTGGGCGCAGGGACGGGTTGGCAACCACGTTACCTGACCGCAAAGCAGGACGGGACGCTGATCGCGGTTGCCCCGCTTTACGCCAAGGGACATTCGCAAGGCGAATATATCTTTGATCACAACTGGGCGAATGCCTATGAAAATGCTGGTGGGCGTTATTACCCCAAGCTGCAAATCGCCGTCCCTTTCACCCCTGCCACGGGCCGCCGTTTCCTGACCAGACCTGGACACGAGATCACGGGCATGTCGGCCTTGATACAAGGGGCAGTGCAGATTGCCGCCGACAACGAGATCTCGTCGCTGCATGCTACCTTCTGCACAGAGGCAGAGGCACTCGCGGGTGAAAAAATGGGACTTATGTCGCGCATTGGTCAGCAATTCCATTGGGTGAACAACGGCTATGCCGACTTTGATGGCTTTCTGGGATCGCTTTCCAGCCGCAAACGCAAGAACATGCGCAAAGAACGCGCAACGGCGAATGACTTTGGCGGAGAGATCGTCGAACTGACCGGCGACCAGATCCAGCCCGAACACTGGGACGCATTCTGGGTGTTCTACCAAGACACAGGCAACCGCAAATGGGGGACGCCCTATCTGACGCGCGCCTTTTTTGACATTGCCCATCAGACCATGCGTAACGACATGCTGATGGTGCTGGCCATGCGCGATGGCAGACCCGTCGCTGGCGCGCTCAATTTCATCGGGCGTGATACGCTTTACGGGCGCTATTGGGGGTGTACCGAGCACCACGCCTGCCTGCACTTCGAAGTATGCTATTACCGCGCCATTGATTTTGCGACCCGCCACAGATTGGCAAAAGTCGAGGCGGGCGCGCAGGGCGAACACAAGCTCGCACGCGGTTACCTGCCTGTCGCCACGCATTCGTTGCACTGGTTCGGCGACCCCGGTTTTCAGGACGCAGTGGCGCGATACTTGATGGCGGAACGTGAAGCGGTGGACCACGAGATCGAAGTGCTGACCAGCTACGGACCGTTCCGCAAAACCGATATGGAGGACCATCAATGACCGACAAACTGACCGCGACAGAGCGTACGACCCAAATAGAACCGCTACTGGCAAATGGCTGGCGCATGCAAGAGGGGCGCGATGCGATCCAGAAGACCTTTGTCTTTGTGAACTTCATTGATGCTTTCGGCTTTATGACCCGCGCGGCCATTTGGGCGGAAAAGTGGAACCACCATCCCGAATGGTCCAATGTGTACAAAACCGTCGAGGTCACCTTGACCACACATGACGCAGATGGCCTAAGCGCGCTGGACGCCAAACTGGGCGCAAAAATGGATAAACTCGCTGGGGGCTGAATTGGACAAGCTATTGAATACTGTCATCTGGGATGGGAAAACCATCGCGGACCTGCTGACACTGGAATTTCTGGCATCTGCCGTTGGCAATGTCATGGCTGCCGTCGCGATTTTGGTCGTTGGCTTTCTGGTTGGCGGATGGGCGCGCCGTCGCCTTGCTGCAATTGGTGGCAGGCACGCGCATCTTGATATCACCCTCTTCAACTTCCTTGGCAACGTGGCCCGCTATGTCATTATCGGCTTTGCGTTTCTGTTCGTGCTTAATACCTTTGGCGTGCAAACGACCTCTGTCGTTGCGATCATCGGTGCGGCAGGTTTGGCGATCGGCTTGGCTTTGCAGGGCACGCTATCGAATGTTGCGGCGGGCGTAATGATCGTATTCTTCCGCCCCATCAAGATCGGTGACTTCGTTGAGGTCAACGGCCAGATGGGTACCGTCAAAGAGATTACCCTCAATTGCACCGAACTGGCTGCTGTCAGCAACGTGCAGATCATCATCCCAAACAGCCAGGTTTGGGGCAATACGATCACCAACTATTCGGCTTACAGCACTCGCCGCGCCGAGTGGGTTTTTGGCGTCAGCTACGGTACAAACCTGAAAATCGCCGAAGACACGATCCGCGACACGATTATGGCTGATCCCCGCGCAAAAAGTGATCCGGAGCCGTTTATCCAAGTGAACAACCTTGGTGACAGCTCGGTTGATTTTCTGGTGCGGGTCTGGTGCGACAGCGCGGATTTCTTCGCCTTTCAAGCAGATATGAAGCGGCAGGTCAAAGAGGCGATGGATGCCGCAGGCGTGGATATCCCTTTCCCGACGCAAACCGTTGTTCACGTGCAAGGCTAGATCATGCGCGCAGTCACCTATACCGCTTTCGGTCCCGCGTCCAAGGTCCTGACGTTGGAAGATGTGCCGACGCCAACCCCTGCCGCTGGCGAGGTTCTAGTGCGGCTTGTCACCTCGGGCGTAAACCCGTCAGACATCCGCGCCCGCGCGGGTGGCCGGCCCGGCGTGACTAAACCGCCCTACCCCAAAATAATCCCGCATAGCGACGGCGCAGGCGTGATCGAAGCCGTCGGAGCAGGTGTTGATGCAGACCGGATAGGCGAGCGCGTCTGGATTTGGAACGGCCAGTGGCAACGCCCCTTCGGGACGGCGGCCGAGTATATCGCCCTGCCGTCCGCGCAAGCGGTACTCCTGCCTGAAAACACTTCGTTCATTCAAGGTGCCGTGCTTGGCATTCCGGCGTTGACCGCGATCCACACCGTGCTTGGGGCTGGTCCTGTGGCCGGAAAGATAGTTCTGGTCAGTGGCGGCGGCGGCACAGTTGGCAGGTTAGCGGTCCAGATTGC
>CBDTYC010000300.1:0-3440 GCA_965364495.1 uncultured Yoonia sp.
GTGCCTTGTCCAATCGCGCTATGACGAAAGCCTTGGCCCGAACCGTCGACAAGTGCCAATTCAATTTTCATGACTTTATCGCCTTTGTCATCTCAGATGATCAACGCGGGGCGGCGGCTGGCCTGCGCCAGTTTACAAACGACAGCAAAGTCAGCCCGCGGCGCCCCGACCAGATTGCCAGCACAGGCGCGCGTCGGCGCGCACGGCCCGTCTAGCGGTTCAGCGAACTGGCGCAACTTGCACGGTTTTTTGTCTAAAGGGCGAAATGGGCTGATCGTTTTGGCCAAAATTGGCTATTGTATTTTCCCTGTGAAACCCGGACGTTACTGGCCTGACAATAGAGCAAGTAAACAGCCCGCATGGTTGAAATTTTCGAGGGAATGAAGGCCGCGCTTTGGCTGGTGATAACATTTGACGCCGAGCTTTGGGAAATCAGCTTGCGGTCGTTGCGTGTGACGTTGACGGCTTTGTTGATTGCCTCATTGATTGCGATCCCCTTGGGCACGTATCTTGCTGTGCAGCGTTTCCGGTTTCGCCGCTTTGTCATATCGGTGATCAACGCATTGATGGGGCTGCCGCCGGTTGTTGTCGGGCTGGTGGTCTACATTTTGCTGTCGCGATCTGGCCCGTTTGGTGTGCTGGATTTGTTATTCACACCAACGGCCATGATCATCGCGCAGGTCATCATCATCACGCCAGTAATTGCATCGATTGCCCACCAGTCGATGCGCGAACTTTGGGCTGAATACCATGATTTGTTGATCTCGCTGAACACGTCCAAACGGCAACGTATCATGACGCTGATCTGGGATGGCCGCCGCAATTTGTTGACCGCGGCACTTGCAGGATTTGGGCGCGCGATTGGCGAAGTTGGTGCAATTATGATTGTGGGGGGGAACATCGATCATGTGACCCGCGTCCTGACAACGGCAATCGCGCTTGAGACCGGAAAAGGCGATTTTGCTTTGGCACTTGGTCTTGGGTTTGTCCTGATTGGCCTTGCTGTGCTGGTCAACCTTGCGATCCACACATTGTCGCAAACTGAAAGGGAGGGGCGCTGGTGACACAGATGTTCCCCCTCAAGCTTGATCAGGTGCTTGTGCGCAGAAAAGGCAAAGTTGTCATAGGCCCGACTGACCTTGTGCTGCAACCGCAGGGGCCTACGATTATCATCGGTCCGAACGGGTCTGGCAAGACGACCCTGCTTCGGGTGATGCACGGGATCGAGCGGGTGACAAGCGGCATCGTCACTTGGCAACACGATGACCCGTCACGGCACGCCTTTGTATTTCAATCTCCGATCCTGTTGCGACGCTCGGTGCATGAAAATCTGGCCTATCCCTTGCGTCTGATCAAAACGCCCAAGCCCCAGATTGCAGAGGCGGTCGATTATTGGCTGGAACGCATCGGCCTACAGGATTTGCGCAATAGCCCCGCATTGCGCCTATCAGGTGGAGAGCGGCAGAAGCTGGCAATCGGCCGTGCCCTTATTCGCAAACCGCAGGTCCTGTTTCTGGATGAGCCCTGTGCCAACCTTGACGGGCGTGCGACCCGTGAGATCGAGGAATTACTGCAAGAAACAACGTCCGCCGGCACCCGTTTGGTTATGGCAACGCACGACATGGGGCAGGCCCGCCGACTGGCAAAGGATCTGGTCTTTATGCGCGCGGGACTGGTACATGATGGCGGAGATGCCGAGACCGCATTTACCCACCCTAAAACCGAAGAACTCGCTGCATTTCTAAGAGGAGATATCGTCATATGATCAACAAAGCCCTGGCGAGTATTCTCGCAATCTGGTGTACGGCCGGCGCCGCCGACGAGATGCGCCTCGCGGTCACTACGTCGTTTGATAGCTCGGGATTGGCCGAGGTTCTTTTGCCAGCAATCAAAGCCGACCTTGATCTGGATGTGCAATTGTTGGTCGTTGGTACCGGCCAAGCTTTGCGTCTTGGCGAAGCGGGCGATGTCGATGCGGTTCTGGTGCATTCCAAAGCCGCGGAAGAGGCATTCGTCGCGGCAGGGCACGGCACCCACCGCCGCGAGATTATGTATAATGATTTTGTGCTGATCGGTTCCAATGCGGATCAGGCAGCCATCGCAGAGGCAAGCAGCGCGGTAGACGCGCTGCAACGTGTCGCCAGCGTTGAAGCGCCTTTCGTCAGTCGTGGTGATGACAGCGGTACGCACAAGGCAGAACTGGGCATTTGGGCGCAAGCTGGACTGGATGTCGGTACGTTTGGCGCATGGTACCGTCCTGTTGGTGCAGGCATGGGGGCCGCGCTGAATACCGCTGCGGCAATGGAGGCTTACATTCTGTCAGATAGGGCCAGTTGGCTGAACTTCGGCAACAAGGCAGGGCTGTCGCTGCTTTATTCCGGCGATCCTGTTTTGTTCAACCAATATGCATTTTTGCCCGTAGATCCGTCCAAGAACGCAAATGTCCGCAATGATCTGGCAATTGCACTGGAGGCTTGGCTTACAAGCCCGCGCGCTGCGGAACTGATCAACGGATATGCGATCAACGGGGAAACGCTGTTTGTGTTTAACGCCGAACCAGAGTGATCAGTGCTGATGTGGCTCGTCGAGTGATCCGTGGACGGCAAATTGGTTCAGATCGGCATCCTGCGGTTCGATAACGCGGTAGGTCTCTTTCACGCCCGACGCGGTCAGTTCGCGTGCCACTGTCAGCAATGTGTTGGGTGCATGGTCATCGCATAGGTCAGCCATTTGGTTGAATTCCTCCAATGCGACAGACTGTGCGGCCTCAAGCGATGGCGCGCCGTAGATATCAACGAAATGTCGGGCCAGCAGGCCGACGATTGCGGCCTGTTCTTGTGGCTCGATCTGCGTGACTGCAACAAAGCTGACGCGTCCAAAGGTTTCACATCCCATCCAGCCGTTGGCGAATGCTTGTCTTGCTTTGCCAACAAGGTCGGATTCGCCCCAGTTTGAATATTCGAACCCGCCAGAAATGCACCATTCACCGGTACGTGCCGGATTGTGGAAGACGCGGGAATCGCTTTCGTCGAAATGGATAGCGCGGGCAAGTTTCATATGGGCCTCGTCAGGTTGTCAGTGAGGGGGACAAGAATGGTGTTTTCATCGACTTTCAACAGCAGACCCAGATTCTCATCAAGACCTGTAAACGTTCCTGTCTGGCCGCCAGCTGTGACAATACCATCAAGACCATGCGCAAGCCCCGACCATTCGCGGTGCAATTGGACAGTCCCGCCGTCAGCCCAGGCGTTGATACCGACCAACATATGGCGCACCCATGCCTCGAGCAGGGAAACCGCATCTACCTCGGCGCAGCCTTCCGCGTATAGGGCGGTGTCGTCGGGCGTCAGCCCCGTATCTTCATTGGTTGGCCAGAGTGTCAGGGTCAGGTCGATCACGAGCCAGTCAGGCTCATCTTGTGGCTCTCCTGCGGCGGCCAT
>CBDTYC010000301.1:0-3438 GCA_965364495.1 uncultured Yoonia sp.
CCGCGTTGATCATCTGAGATGACAAAGGCGATGAAGTCATGAAAATTGAATTGGCACTTGTCGACGGTTCTTGCCAAGGCTTTCTTCATAGCGCGATTGGACAAGGCACCCGTCAGTTGTCGCACCAATATGCGCCGGACATCAGGATCATATGTCAAAGCTTGCGGCGAGAATTCACAGGACCGTTCGTCCCTGTCGCCAAAACCGGCCTCTTCCAAAAACAACCGCACGATCGGCGGTGCAGCCGCGACTGCGTTCAGTGTTTTTTGGTCACGAAACACAGCCAGAACAGAATGCGCCCGCAGTTTGATGCCATTCGCCAAAGCAATCTCAGACGGGGCCTGAACGCTTTTGAGGCAGTACATATCGAATTCGTATCTAAGCAAACCACTCACCGATGAACAAAGAAGCATGTCTACAACTACCAGATGTAGTCATGCTAATCAAAGACTATTGCTGGGCTGATAAAGGTGAAAATCGTCAAAATTTTGGCATTTGTCTCAAAAAGTGCCGTTTCCGTTACTCTGACCGCGCGACAAAACTGCGTCCCTTTTTGGTCTGTCGAAGCATGCCTTGTTTCGGCAGCAATCCCGAAACGCGTCCGCGCGCAGTTCAGACCTTGTAGTCAGGCAACTGCTGAAACGCGTTCTTGAGCGCATCTCCCCAACCCGAAGATATTGATTGATAGATTGGATCTGTGTCCTCAATCCGCCGCGTGGTTCCCACTTCGAAACTATCCGCCTTGTATATCTGAAGATCGAACGGCAACCCCACGGAAAGATTAGATTTAACGGTTGAGTCAAACGAGACAATCAGCAGCTTCAAAGCCGCTTCAAAGCTCATATTCGGATCATAGGCACGGACCAGAATTGGCTTGCCATATTTGGTTTCGCCAATCTGGAAAAATGGTGTGTCATCCGTGATCTCGATGAAGTTTCCTTGCGGGTAAATCAGGAAAACCGTGGGCTTGCCGCCTTTGATCTGGCCGCCAACGATGATTGATGCGGAAAACTGGTCCTGACGGAGTTGGCCGTCATTTGTCGTTTCGGTGATCACCTCTTTCAGGGTCGCGCCGACAAGTCTTGCCACTTGAAACATGGTGTCGACCCGCAGGATACTGGGATCGCGCTCTTGCGTGGTTTTCGAGCGTTCCTCAAGCAGGCTGATCATCGCCTGCGTTGTCGCTAGGTTGCCGGCTGTCATGATCGTAATCATGCGGTCACCAGGGATTTCCCAAGTGAACATCTTTTTGCTGGTGGCAAAGTTGTCAACGCCCGCGCTGGTGCGCGTGTCGGACATAAAAACAAGGCCGCTATTCAGCTTTAAACCGATGCAATATGTCATGAATGATTACCCAAATGGACTGTTTGGGCTGCTTCTACTGCTGAACCTGCAAAGACACAATCATCTGTTCTTGGGCCGCACCCATCCGCATACCTTCGGTCGGAGACGCATCACGTGCATCCCGTCCGATCGCAATCCGGACGTATCTTTCATCTGGCGAAACACCGTTCGAGACGTCAAAACCGACCCAGCCCAGATCATCCACATGTGCTTCGGCCCATGCATGGGTCGCATCCTGATCAATCTGGTCGTTGATCATCAAGTAGCCGCTCACGTAGCGGGCTGGAATGCCCTGTGCGCGGGCGGCTGCAATGAATATCTGGGCGTGATCCTGACAAACGCCTGCACCTATCTGCAAGGCATCTTCGGCTAGCGTCGCACTTTCCGTCTTGCCGACTTCATAAGGTGTGGCCGCCAAAATCCGCTCTGACAGGCGGTGCAACGCGTCAACGCGGTCCGTTTCGGCACCAACGCCTTCGGCCAACTTCTTGATCCCTGCCCCCGCCGTCGTTGCATTTGTCGGTTGCTGGAAATGCCATAATGGCGCACGGCCATAAACTTTGCCCAGCACACCCGTCGGATCATGGGTTTCGACCGTGCCACTGGCCGATATTGCGACCTCAACCGCACCGCGATCTACGTTTACAAGATCCACGTGATTGCCATAGTGATCTTCGTACTGCGTTTCGATCACGCCGCCCTTTATAGAGACATCCCAGTTCAAGACCGATTGCACAGCTCCCTCAAGCGGGCGCAAACGCACCTTTTGAAGCGCATAATCTACAGGCTGGTCATAGCGATATGTCGTGGTGTGACGGATACTTAGCTGCATTTAGTTGTTGAACCTGTAATCTTGTTCGATCTGACGGCCGATCTGGGCGTTGTCGTTGATAATGCTTACCAGGAACTCGTGCAGACCTTCGTCGAAAATCGAACCGATGTCGCGATCCTTCAGGCGCGCATTAAGCTTTTGTGCCATAACGAGAGATGGTTTCGGGCTGGCGTCATCCATCCCCAGAAAACGCAAATTGTCTTCTTGTTTTCCGGCACAGAACCGCAATGAACGCGGCATTCGCCCGTCCAAGATCAGGAAATCAGCAATTGCAGGTGCGTTAAAGTCGTCATCAACGGCCCAGCGGAACGACCGATGCGCAGAAACCGACCGCAGAATGGTTTCCCATTGCACATTGTCCAGACGACTGCCCACGAAGGAAGGCGACGGCAACAATGAATAGTACTTAACGTCGATGATCCGCGCTGTGCTATCCATCCTCTCGACGAACGTCCCAAGACGACAGAAATCATAGATGTCGTTGCGCAGCATCGTGCCATGCAAAGCGCCCCGCACAACAGCGGATTGCTGGCGGATCGTCGCGAGCACGGCAGGCAGTTCCATCTGTCTGACAGGTGCCTCGAGCAGTTTTGTCAGCACCATCCAGGTTTCATTGACGCTGGTCCAAACCTCTGTGGTCAGGGCTGTGCGAACCAGTCGGGCGTTGTCACGCGCCGATTTGATCACGGACAAAACCGAACTTGGGTTATCGGTGTCGCGCAGCAAGAAATTCACGACACGCTCGCTGTCATAACCATTGTACTTGGCTTCATATGCGAATTGCGCGGCAGAGGTTACAATCACCGATTTCCACTCGGCCTCGGCGTTGGTGGAGCGCGTCAAAGCGATGCGAAAGCCCGCCTCGATCAAACGCGCTGTATTTTCGGCCCGCTCAAGTGAACGGAACATCCAATAAAACTACAAATAAATGCCCCAACGAGAAAAGATGATCGATGGTAACTATTTACTTTACCGAGTCAAATTCCCAGCTTCTTTAACAGGTTCAAAAATCTCGTTAGTACCGGATTGGTTAAACATGCCAAATCTACCACCTTTATAATCCCATATGGCCCAGGAGATATTGTTTTCTTCCAGGAGCGAAAGAACATCACTGAACCATGCTTGTCTCACTTCCAGCGGTGCAGGTGCATAGCAACCAAATTCACCGCAATAAAGGGGTAATCCGAGACTATCAGCCATCGCAACCGGCACCGAGATCATTTTAGCCAGCTTCTCTTTATCCCAATACCCCCAGTCCTGAC
>CBDTYC010000302.1:0-3392 GCA_965364495.1 uncultured Yoonia sp.
CCGGATGTGCTGACCGTTGAGGAACTGCCGGCGCTGTCGAAAACGGCATCGAAGTCAAAGGCGCTGATACCGCTACGATTCTGCTCTCCGCGGCCACCAACTACATCGACTTCGAAGACGTCTCCGGCGACCCCGCCGCCCGAATTACCGCCACAGACCGACCGCCAGCAGGTCAGCCCTGCGGCGCGCAGGCGTGCAGCGCAAACGGGGTTTGATCTGGCGACATTGGGGACAGGCCGCATCATCTCGCTTGCTGATATTCCGGACGGCGCACCCAAGCCCGCGCCCTTGTCTGATATGCGTCAGGCGATTGCTGCGGCGATGACCCGTTCAAAACGCGAAATCCCGCATTACTACCTGTCCGACACCATCGACCTGACCCAAGCCGAGGCGTTCGTGACCGCACATAATGCCGATCGCCCCCCTGATGCGCGTCTGGCGCTCGGGGTGCTTTATATCCGTGCGGTGGCGCTGGCCGCGCAGAAATTTCCTGATTTCAACGGGTATTTCGAGGACGGCGCATTCACTCCGGGTGACGCGGTGCATCTTGGCATGGCAATCAACCTGCGCAGTGGCGGCCTAGTCGCCCCTGCCCTGCATGACGCAACGGACGGTGATCTGGATGCGCTGATGACACGGTTAAAAGACCTTGTAGGCCGCGTCCGCCACGGGCGGTTTAGGGCCCACGAACTGTCGGACCCGACGATTACCCTGACCAGTTTGGGCGACCGTGGTGTTGCGGGCATCACCGGCGTGATTTTCCCGCCGCAAGTGGCGATTGTGGGCATCGGCACACCCAGCCTGCAACCCGCTGTCGTTGACGGTCAAGTGCTGCCACGCAGCACAGCGCTGATCACGCTGGCCGCAGATCACCGCGTCAGCGACGGCCACAACGGCGCGAAATTCCTGCGCGCCATCATCAAGAACCTGCAAAATCCGGAGGCCCTATGACAGACGATTCCGTTCACGCTTTGCTGGTCAAACATCTTGGCCGCATTGCCCCAGAAATCCCGCTTGATGACATCGACCGCAGTGCCGATCTGCGCGAGGAGTTCGATATTGATTCCATGGATTTCATGACGCTGATCACCGGTCTTGGCAAAGAACTGTCACTGCCGATGCCGGAATCCGACTATGACCGGATGCGCAGTTTTGACGACCTGCTTGGCTATTTGCGCGGCCAGTTGGCCTAGCGGCCCAAAGGTTCCATATCCAGCCGGTAGTCCTCGGCGATGGTGTAGATCGTCTTGTTGGGCACTTCGTACCAGACTTCATCGGGTGTCACCGGTTCCGAGGCAATTTCGACCGCGCGATAGTCCGTATCATGTTTGTGATGCACATGCGGCTTGCCACAGATCGGACAGTCGTAGACATGTTCGCGCACCAGATAATGCAGCGACCGGTTATAGCGCGAACCGATGACATGATGACCATCGGTCAGCACAACATTCAGCCCCACAGGCCGGTCCGGTGCGATCTGCGCAGACCATGCGATCACCTGTTCCAGCCCTGCGCGCACGGTTTCTTTTATCCCCCTTTCGGGGTGTTGCAGAAACAGGCTTAGCAGATAGCGAAAGACATGTTCGCTGTCGGTGGTTCCCGTGATTTCAACACGGTGAAGCGGGTCCGTGTGGGCAAGGATCAACGGACGAACCCGATCAAACTCTGGCACTGTGCCGTTGTGGGCAAAAATCCATTTGCCGTGGTGAAAGGGGTGGGTGTTTTCAATGCTGGTCCCGCCAACGGTCGCGCGGCGCACGTGGGCGACAACAGTGCGGGCATAGACGCGGGCGGCTTTTTTGGCGAAATGTTCACCGTGAAAGGCGGCCCAAGTCTGTTTTTCGATCAATGGCCGCCCGTCATCATAATCCGCCACCCCCCAGCCGTGCGCGTGGGAAAAGCCCTCCATGTCGCCCTGACTTTGGGCCATCAGCGCGTTCTGGGATTTGACCAGACCACATTCGACACGGGTCGGTTCATTGGCGTGCATAGCGTATAGGCGGCACATGGTTGTCCTCCGGATTTGTTCGGACCTCAGGATAGCCGCGTGGTCAGGGATCGACTGACATAGATCAGTTTTGTCACCGCGAAATCATGGCAAATTGCCTGACAAGTTTTCTATCCAAGGCCAGTTCCGCCATATCCGACATTGCCGCCCTGATAAAGCGCCTTTTGACGGACGAACCGGCCTTTGCATCGTCGGGTGATTTCGGCGCGCATGTGGCCCAAGGCGGCGGCAGTGGTCCGCAAGTATTGATCGGTGACCTGTCCCAGATCAGTTTGCTGCAAGGGCTAGGTGATCCGCCGCTGGATCACCGCATCGCACATCTGGCCCGCGCGGGTGATATCGTGCTGGTGCGTTCCGCCGACCCTGCATTTGAAACCTATCTGCAGGGATATCGGGCAATCGACGGGCTGACGGTGCTGGCCGCCGATCCGACCGACAATCGCCCCGTTGCGACGCAGGCGCTGACAACCGCCCGCTTGCGTGATCCGCTGATTGCGGCAGCGCGGGCGCATGGGGGTTTGACGCTCACGTCCTATCTGACGACCGGCACCATCTGGCATCTGGCGCAAGTGATCGGCACAGCGGCAGGATGCACCGTGCATGTCAACGGCCCTGCCCCACGGATCAGCGCGCGCGCCAACGACAAACTGTGGTTTGCGCGCACTGCCCGTGCCGTCATCGGCGACAAAGCCGTCCCACCCACCATGTCCGCCTACGGGCCAGAGGCTGCGGCGGCCCTTGCGCTGCACCTTGCCCGCAGTGGTGCGCAGGTGGTTGTCAAAGTCCCTGACAGCGCGGGGTCTGCGGGTAACATCCGGCTGGATGCCACGCTTTTGGCCCATCAGACCGTCCAAAGCCTGCAAACCCTGTTGCTGGACCGCTTGCATGCGACGGGCTGGCACGACCGCTATCCGATCCTTGTGGGTGTCTGGGACCGCGACGTGATCAGCAGCCCGTCGGTGCAACTTTGGATTCCACATACCAAGGACGGACCAGCGGTGGCGCAAGGCGTGTTTGAACAGACCGTCTTGGGCACCGAGGCCGCGTTTGTTGGCGCGGTGCGATCCGGTCTGCCCCGATCACTGCAAGACAGGCTGATTGCCGATGCTGTCCGGATCGGCGGCGTCCTGCAGGCCTTGGGGTATTACGGGAAATGCAGTCTTGATGCTGTGATCTGTGCTGGCGGCGCGATCCATTGGATCGAAGCCAATGCACGCTGGAGTGGCGTTTCAATTCCGCTGCAGGTCCTGCACAATATTGCCCCCGATCATACCTTTGACGGCGTGGTCGTCATCCAGCAAAGGATCAGCGACCATAAGATCACCACGTCAGCGGCAGTTCAGGCACTCGGTCCGCTGCTTTATCGCAGCCGCGCCGGTCAGGT
>CBDTYC010000303.1:0-3345 GCA_965364495.1 uncultured Yoonia sp.
CCTGATCCGGCGAAGACTGCGCCTCAAACGATTGAAACATCACCAGATCCCATGTTTCTTATTCCCAAAAAACTTCCACCGGAGGCATCCTGCAGTTGCGACAAGATCAATACATCAGCTTGCTTTGCGCATCCCCAAAACGCGGGCGCGTTTGCGTGGGTCACTGTCAAAAAGGCTGGCGAGTTGCTCTGTCATCGCACCTGCCAACTGCTCAACATCCGTGATCGTCACGGCGCGTTCGTAGTAACGGGTCACGTCATGGCCGATGCCGATCGCGACCAACTCGACCGCTTTGCGCTTTTCAATCATGGCGATCACGTCGCGCAGGTGCTTTTCAAGATAGTTGGCGGGGTTTACCGACAAGGTTGAATCGTCGACCGGCGCACCGTCCGAAATCACCATCAAGACCCTGCGCTGCTCATGTCGTGCCACGATGCGACGGTGCGCCCATTCAAGCGCCTCGCCGTCGATGTTTTCCTTCAAAAGGCCTTCTTTCATCATCAGACCAAGGTTCGGGCGCGTCCGCCGCCAAGGCGCGTCGGCGGATTTGTAGATGATGTGGCGCAGATCATTCAGTCGGCCAGGCGTCGCACCGCGGCCTTCGGCCAGCCATTTTTCGCGTGATTGCCCGCCTTTCCATGCTTTGGTCGTAAAGCCCAGAATTTCGACCTTCACATCGCAACGTTCCAGCGTGCGGGCCATGACATCAGCACAGATTGCTGCAATCGATATCGGACGACCGCGCATCGACCCGGAATTGTCGAGCAGAAGCGTTACAACCGTATCGCGGAAATCGGTGTCTTTTTCGACTTTGAACGACAACGGCGTGGTAGGCGATGCCACAACACGTGCCAAGCGACCCGCGTCCAGAATGCCTTCTTCGCGGTCAAATTCCCACGACCGGTTTTGCTGGGCCTGCAGGCGGCGCTGCAATTTATTGGCCAAGCGTGAAACGGCACCCTTCAGTGGTTCAAGCTGCTGATCCAGATAGGCACGTAGACGTTCGAGCTCGACAGGTTCTGCGAGATCTTCGGCTGACACTTCCTCATCGAATTCTACCGAATAGACTTTGTAATCAGGGTCTGCATCCGACACCGGCTGCGGGGCAGGTGGCTCTAGCGGTGCCTCGCCTTCGGGCATTTCGGCTTCTTCGCCCATTTCGGTATCAGCTTGATCATCCATGCTAACTTGCGCTTGACTGGCATCCTGGCTGTCGTCCTGACTTTGCTCTGGCGTGCCTTCGGCATCTTCGCCATCGCTGTCATCTTCACCGGTGCTGTCAGGTTCGTCCTGATCGTCGTCCTGACCTTCTTCGGCTTGATCGTCCTGATCATCATCAAGCGTATCTGGATCATCGCCCAACTGATCGCCGTAACCCATGTCGCTGATCAATTGCCGCGCAAATTTCGCAAAGGCCTGCTGGTCATTCAGCGTGTCAGACAGGCTTTCAAGTGTGCCGCCACAATGATCCTCGATAAAGCCGCGCCAAAGCTCCATCACGTTGTTCGCCCCTTTGGGCAAATCGCGACCAGTGGCCAGATGGCGGATCAAATACCCGGCAGCTACGGCAAGGGGCGCGTCCGAGGCCTGACTGATCTGGTCATAGCCTTTGCGCATCGCCTCGGCGCCGATTTTCGCATCTATGTTGCCCGCAGTCCCGGGCATGTATTGCGCACCTACCGCCTCGATCCGGGCGGTTTCCATGGCTTCATAGAGGTCTTGCGCCATCTGGCCCTGTGGCATGTAGCGGGCAGAGACTTTGGGGTCATGGAATTTGTGGCGCAAGGCAAAGGCGTCAGCGGTGCCGCGCGCCAGTAGAACCTCGTCCCGCGTCATGCGGCGCGATACCTGCGGTAAGCGGATGGTGTCCGAGGTTTGGCCCGCTGGATCAACCGAGTATGTCACCGATAACTCCGGGTCGTTGGCCATGACTTTCGTGGCTTCTGCCAAGGCCTTTTTGAACGGGTCGGCTGGGTTGTCTGATGGCTTGCTCATGGCGTTGGTCCTTTACTCAGCCACAAACTAGAACTCAGGTGGGGCAAAGACCAGTGCTTGTCGGCAGGAAACCTGCCTTAGCCGTCGTCAAATTCCGGTTCTTCGAAGGTTATCTTTGCTTCGGGATCGATCTCAAAGGGGTCTTCGGCCAATTGATGCAGCGTGACAAGTTCAGCCACGCCGGGCAACACGCTGCCCGCCTCATCCACAAAAGCCAATCTTGGGCGGTAGGTCTTGCCGCCAATCCTGATTTCGCCTTCGTCGAACAGATAGGCAAGTTCGGTTACGATCCCTTCGACATTGGCCTTGGCCAGCTCTTCGGTCATGTTTTCAGCAAAGAGCGGCAACAGCGCATGGGCGATCAAAGTTGCTGTGGATTCTGCCAAATCCTCATGGCTGACCTGATAATCGGCAGGCAGTTCGGTTCCAATTTTCATCTTCATTTGTCAGCTCCGGTCTATGTTTGGCCTGTGCGATTATGACGAACAAATGGACGGGATTATGACAAATGCGGGTCAGAATGAAAAAATGCCACGATGGTGAACATCGTGGCATTTGGTCATCTCATCATGAAGGGCGTTAGCCCAAGCTGAGGCTTGCCGCACTTTCGGGCAGTTCTTCGTCAAAGCAGCGCTGATAGAACTCGGCGACCGTCTGGCGCTCTAGCTCGTCGCATTTGTTCAGGAACGACAGGCGGAAGGCGTAGCCGACGTCTTGGAAGATGCGCGCGTTTTCAGCCCAAGCCAGCACGGTGCGTGGCGACATGACCGTCGACAGATCGCCGTTCATGAACGCCGTACGGGTCAGGTCTGCAACGGTCACCATCTGGCTGATCTGCTTGCGGCCTTTTTCGGTGTTGAAATGTGGGGACTTGGACAGAATGATCGCTGCCTCTGCGTCATGGCTGAGGTAGTTGAGCGTTGCCACTAGCGACCAACGGTCCATTTGGGCTTGGTTGATCTGCTGGGTGCCGTGGTAAAGGCCGGTTGTGTCACCCAAACCAACGGTGTTGGCTGTTGCAAACAAACGGAAATACGGGTTCGGCGTGATGATCTCGTTCTGGTCCATCAGGGTCAGTTTGCCGTCTGCTTCGAGGACGCGCTGGATCACGAACATGACGTCCGCACGACCGGCGTCATATTCGTCAAACACGATCGCAACAGGGTTGCGCAGCGCCCAAGGCAGAATCCCCTCGTGGAACTCGGTGACCTGCACGCCGTCGCGCAGCTTGATCGCGTCTTTTCCGATCAGGTCGATCCGGCTGATGTGGCTATCAAGGTTCACACGCACTGCAGGCCAGTTCAGGCGCGCGGCGACCTGTTCGATATGCGTCGATTTACCAGTGCCGTG
>CBDTYC010000304.1:0-3295 GCA_965364495.1 uncultured Yoonia sp.
AAAACTGAAACAGCCGTGAAATGTCGCGATCACGCGCACGCGCTGGAAATGATGCTGGAGGCTTTGGCGGAGGCGGGTCATCCACTGTCGTCATTTACGGCTGCGGCCCACCGTGTTGTGCATGGAGGCGCGGTCCTGACAGCCCCTGCTCGCCTGCGCCCGCCGGTGTTGGCAACAATAGAAAGCGTCGTGCCTCTCGCACCTTTGCACAACCCAAACAACCTTGCCGGCATTTATGCACTGCAGGCTGCCGCCCCTGATCTGCCGCAATATTGCAGCTTCGGAACCGCGTTTCATGCGACCAATCCGGAAGTGGCAACCCGTTACGCCATCCCCCAAACCCATCACGACGCCGGTATCCGCCGCTATGGATTTCATGGCCTGTCTTACGCCAATATGGTTGCTGATTTCGGCCCTGACCTGCCGTCGCATCTACTGGCGTTCCACCTTGGCAATGGCGCCAGTCTTTGCGCAATCAAGGACGGGAAATCTATCGCGACCTCGATGGGCTATTCGCCGCTTTCGGGCCTGACGATGGGCACACGTTCAGGCGATATCGATGGTGCCGCCGTACTGCGGATATCCAAATCCTTGGGCGAGGATGAAACTGACCGGATGCTCAACACAAACTCTGGCCTTCAGGCGTTGGCTGGCGATAACAACATGAAAACCCTGCTGGGCCGCGACGATGATGACGCCCGCTTTGCGGTCGACCATTTCTGCTATTGGGCGGCACGACACGCGGGATCTGCGATTGTTGCAATGGGCGGGCTCGATGCTGTCGCCTTCACCGGTGGCATCGGCGAAAACGCAGGCATCATCCGTGACCGGATTATGGCGCAACTGACGTGTTTTGGCGACGTGCCGGTCCACGTGATCGCAGCCGACGAAGAAAAGCAGATTGCCCGCGATGCCTTCGCCTTGATCGCAGAGGGTCGGTAAATGTTTGACGCCCTTCTGAGATGGACCGACCTGTCTGGACAGGAATTCGCTATCCTGACTGTTATCGTCATTGTCGCAGGAATTGTGCGCGGTTTTTCCGGCTTTGCATTGTCCGCGATTGTCATGGCCAGTGCGGTTATCATTCTGCCGCCTGTCCAACTGATCCCGATCTGCTGGTGGCTGGAAATGACTGCATCTGTCCTGATGGCAAGGGGCGGCTGGAAAGAAGCCGACCGCGGGGTCGTTATGGGGCTCGTCATCGGATCGACGGTCGGCGTGCCATTCGGCCTGTTGCTGACGACATCGATTTCGCCAGAAACCAGTAAACTGATTGTTCTGGTCCTGATCATCGCGTTGGCGCTGACACAACTTGCCAAAATCCGGCTGGCATTTCTGGCAACCAAGCCGGGGCTTTACAGCTCTGGTTTTGCCGCGGGTGTTGCCACTGGTCTGGCAAGCGTCGGGGGCATGGTAATCGCAATCTACGTGCTGTCACAAAACGCTGCGGCCTCTAAGATGCGCGCGGCGCTTGTGCTTTTCCTGTTTGTCAGTTCGATCACATCACTGATCACGCTGCTGTGGTTTGGCGTTATGAACAGCACCGCAGCCGCACGAGGGCTAAGCCTCGCCATTCCAACAACCTTGGGCGTAATCATTGGTCAATGGCTATTCATACCAAGATTTGCTGCCTACTATCGTCCATTATGTCTGTCATTGCTTTGCGCTTTGGCAGCTGCCGCCCTTATCCGCACGCAATTCGCCTGAAAGGTAGCCCATGTCACTTGATCAGCCCCACTTAGATACATCGCCCAAGGTCTCGGACGAAGTACGCAAGACCACCTGTTATATGTGCGCCTGCCGCTGCGGAATTAATGTGCATATGAAAGAGGGCAAAGTCGCCTACATCGAAGGCAACAAGGACCACCCCGTGAACCAAGGCGTGCTTTGCGCAAAAGGTTCGGCCGGCATCATGCAGCACAACGCACCGTCGCGGCTACGTGCCCCCCTCAAGCGTGTGGGCGAACGCGGATCAGGCGAGTTCGAAGAAATCAGCTGGGAAGAAGCCCTGACACTGGCAGTTGACTGGCTCAAGCCGGTGCGTGACACAGCCCCGCAAAAGCTGGCGTTTTTCACTGGCCGCGACCAGTCACAGTCCTTCACCAGCTTTTGGGCGCAAGGCTTTGGCACGCCGAACTATGCAGCGCACGGCGGGTTTTGCTCGGTCAACATGGCGGCGGCGGGTATCTATACAATGGGCGGCGCATTCTGGGAATTCGGCCAACCGGATTGGGACAACACAAAGCTGTTCATGCTGTTCGGCGTCGCCGAAGATCACGACAGCAACCCGATCAAGATTGGCATCGGCAAGATCAAGAAACGGGGTGCGCGGATGGTAGGCGTCAACCCGATCCGCACCGGTTATAATGCAGTCGCGGATGATTGGGTCGGCATCACTCCCGGTACAGATGGCTTGTTCATTTTGGCCATGGTGCATTGCCTTATGAAAGCGGGCAAAGTCGATCTGGATTATCTGGCGCGATTTACCAATGCATCTGTTCTGGTCAATGAAGATACCAAATCTGATGAATATGGCTTGTTCTTGCGCGACGCGGACGGTCAACCACAGGTCATCGACCGTCGCACAGGGCAACTGGCACCGTGGAACGGCAAAGGCGTCGAGCCTGACTTGTCAGGCACCCTCCGTGCCCCAGGCGTGACCCACCGACCCGTCTTCCACCTGATGGCCGACCGTTATCTGTCTGACGAATACGCACCCGAAGCCGTCGCAGACCGCTGTGGCATCCCTGCCCAGCGCATCCGCGCGCTGGCCGCAGACCTTGCCCGCGTCGCCTTTGACGAAGCGATTGAACTTGATCGCCCGTGGACAGACTTCCGCGGCGTGAAGCATGACAAGATGACCGGACGACCGGTGTCTTTCCACGCCATGCGCGGGATTTCGGCGCACTCCAACGGGTTCCAGACCTGTCGCGCGCTCCATGTGTTGCAGATCATCCTCGGTTCTGTCGAAGTCCCCGGCGGTATGCGCTTTAAACCGCCCTACCCCAAGCCCGCGACAGCACACCCCAAGCCGCATGGCAAAGTCACCCCCGGCGCGGCGCTTGATGGGCCGCACCTTGGCTACACGCATGGGCCAGAGGACCTTTTGCTGGACACCGAAGGTAACCCGACCCGCATCGACAAAGCCTATTCGTGGGAAAACCCGATGTCCGCGCATGGTTTGATGCATCTGGTCATCTCGAACGCACACGCAGGTGTGCCGTACAAGATCGACACGCTGTTCATGTATATGGCGAACATGTCATGGAACTCATCCATGAACGTCGGCGGCGTG
>CBDTYC010000305.1:0-3287 GCA_965364495.1 uncultured Yoonia sp.
CGCGCAGTGGTGGCAAAGCATCCTCGGCGGAAGCGCGTGCCTTGGCCGCTTCGCGTGCCGCTTTTTCGGCCTGCGCAGCTGCGGTTGTGCGTTCGCGCAACTGACCCGCAGCGGCCAGCATAGCTTCATCGGCTTCTTTCCATCGCCGGAACAGCAACACGCCTTCGGATTTGCGTAACTGCTCGCCAATCTCGCGATAGCGCGCCGCCTGTTTTGCCTGTCGTGCCAATTGTGCCAACTGGGCCGCCAATTGTTCGATCACATCATCGACGCGGGTCAGATTCGTCTCTGCACCCTTGAGTTTCAGCTCTGCCTCGTGGCGGCGCTGATATAGACCCGAAATGCCTGCGGCCTCTTCCAGAATCCGGCGGCGCGACTTGGGTTTGGCGTTGATCAACTCAGAGATTTGCCCTTGCCGCACAAGCGCCGGAGAATGTGCACCAGTCGAGGCATCCGCGAAAAGCATCTGCACATCACGGGCGCGAACGTCCTTTGCACCGACTTTGTAGGCCGATCCTGCATCACGCGTGATGCGGCGGACAATTTCAAGATTGTCGTTGTCATTGAAGGCCGCCGGGGCCAGCCGTTCGCCATTATCAATCACCAGCGAAACTTCGGCAAAGTTGCGCGCAGGACGGGTCGCGGCACCCGCAAAAATCACATCCTCCATGCCACCACCGCGCATCGCGGTCGGACGGTTTTCACCCATCACCCAACGCAGCGCTTCAAGCAGGTTGGATTTGCCGCAACCATTCGGACCCACAACACCGGTCAGACCATCAGCAATGATCAGATCGGTAGGGTCTACAAAGCTTTTAAAGCCGTTCAGTCGCAGTTTGCTAAAGCGCACCTGTTGTTGTCCCAGTGATTCCCAAAGGTCCGAAAGCATCGCCCCCTGCTGCGGCGCATGTCAACGGCAAGCCCCCGCATGTGGCATGAATTGGCCATTTATCCACAAGATATTGCGATTTTCGGCGTTTTCAGGCTCGGAACTGCCGCTGACTGCAACCGCTACCGCGACACCACGGGTTATTGAAGCCCTGCGCCTGATTGACTAGGTCTTCTCGCAACCGCAACACAATTGCGATTCTCATATTTGGAACTGGACACATCCCATGGCCGCTAAAATCCCAGCTACCGTTGTCACCGGCTTTCTTGGCGCAGGCAAAACCACACTGATCCGCCACTTGCTGCAGAATGCACAAGGCAAGAAAATCGCGCTGATCATCAACGAATTTGGCGATCTGGGCGTTGATGGCGACATCCTGAAAGGGTGCGGCGCAGAAGTATGTACCGAAGACGATATCGTAGAGCTGTCGAACGGATGCATTTGCTGCACCGTCGCCGATGACTTCATCCCCACAATGGAGGCTTTGCTGGCCCGCGACGACAAACCGGATCATATCGTCATCGAAACCTCTGGCCTTGCCTTGCCGCAACCTTTGGTGCGCGCGTTCAACTGGCCCGGCATCTCGACAAAAGTGACGGTCGACGGGGTCGTGACTGTTGTGGATGGCCGTGCGGTCCACGATGGCCAGTTTGCCCACAACGTGGCAGCGATAGATGCGCAGCGCGCACAAGACGAAAATCTGGACCATGAAACACCATTGTCAGAATTGTTCGAAGACCAGATCGCCTGCGCGGATATGATCGTTGTCAACAAGACCGATCTGCTTGATCCGGCAGAGGCCGACGCACTGACGGCCCGCCTCAAGTCCGATTCCCGTGCGGGTGTGCAAGTCATCAAAACCTCTATGGGCGCTTTGCCGATCGACGTTCTGCTGGGCCAAGGCATCGGCGCCGAAAGCGATCTCGAGGCCCGCCATGAAGTACACCACCATCATCACCATGATGACGACGACGACCACCATGACCACGAGCACGAGCACGGCCATGACGAGTTCGAAAGCTTCATCGTCAATCGCGGCGAAATCGCAGACGCCGCTGCGTTTGCAGCACAGGTCGCTGATGTGATCCGCGCCCACAACATCCTGCGGCTCAAGGGGTTCGTCGCCATTAATGGCAAACCAATGCGCCTGACGTTGCAAGCGGTTGGCCCGCGCGTTGATACCTACTTTGACCAGCCATTCGGCGACGCGCCCCGGACAACCCGCCTTGTCGTGATCGGCGAGGCCGGATTGGATCACGCGGCGATTACCTCTGCCCTTCTCGCATGATTATTGTCGAAAAAACAGATCCCCACGACCCGCAAGCCACGGCGCTGCTCAAGCAAAGTCATGCCTTGATGCAAAGCCTGTTTCCGCCTGAAGACAATTTCTACCTCGACATCGCTGAACTGGCCGATCCCGGCATCCATTTCTTTGCCGCGCGGATTGGAAATGCGCTGTGCGGCACCGGCGCTTTGGCTATCAAAGACGGATACGGCGAAGTAAAATCAATGTTTGTGGCCGAGGATGCACGCGGCAAAGGCATCGCCGACGCCATACTGCGCCAGATCGAAGACCAGGCCCGCGCTGATAAAATACCGGTGCTTAAACTCGAAACCGGCGATGTGCTCTATGCAGCGCACAGGCTTTACCGACGGTTCGGCTTTCAGGACTGCGGCGTCTTCGGTGATTACGGGGCTGGAAACCACTCCGTCTTCATGGAAAAAACGCTATGAGCTTACTGCGCCTTCTTGGCCTCGGCTGCCGCTTTCATACGCGCCAGCAATTCTTCTTTGCTGGGGCGCTGTCCAAACGGCTTTTTGCTGCTGCCATGGGCGTTATGTTCATTATGTTTCGGTGCTTTTTTGCCCAATTTCGGCGCTCCTGCGGCTTTGTAATCCATGGTCGTGACCTTTTGTTTCGGCGCTCTTTAACACGTGGATTTAGCCAATGCACCTGCTAGCCGCGACACCCGGTGCGATTTCTGATGGCACCGAACCGGTCGATCTGGGGCAGACGCCTGCTGATGTGGTGATCATCTCTGCGGCAGATACCGAACTGGCGGCGCTGTCCGAAGCACGGTCGGAAATGACCGAACCACCAACGCTGCGGCTGGCAAACATGATGCATCTGATCCACCCAATGTCGGTCGATCTGCATCTGGATGACTGCGCCACAAAATCACGGCTGGTCATCGCGCGTATCCTGGGGGGTGCCGGTTATTGGAAATACGGCCTGACCCAGTATGCGGCGCGTCTGCACGAGGCTGGGATCCCTTTCGTGGCCCTGCCAGGCGATGACAAACCCGACCAGGAACGGCTCGAACTTTCAACCGTAAGCGGAGAGGACTACGACACGCTCTGGTCATATCTGGTTGAAGGAGGGCCACAAAACAGCGCC
>CBDTYC010000306.1:0-3262 GCA_965364495.1 uncultured Yoonia sp.
CCCCTGCGCGTCAAACCAAAAACGGTCGGTGTTTGCGAACTGGCGCACAAATGTCAGGATCGCAATATCGGCAAGTGTACGCTTTGATCCCATCAGAAATGCCGTTTTTGCCAGCCGATCGTTAAGCTCATTGAGAAAAACCATTGCCTTGGCCCGTTCAACCGCCTCGTCCCGATCCGGAAAACGCACGGCATATTTTGTGTAATCCAGTGCTTGTTTGAAAGGCCCGTCACAGGTGTCGATCAATGCATGGCCCTCGCCGGGCATTTTCAACCAACCCTCTGGGTCGCTCCGGCCCAAAGCCCACAGCATCACATCGCGGCTTTCTTCAATCACGGTCGTCCCATCCTGAACGACAGGAACGGTGCCTTTGGGCGAGGCGGCCAGAAATGGCGCGGGTTTATCCCTAAGCAGGATTTCCTGCAGGACAACTTGCTGTCCGCTTGACTGGATCGCAAGCCGTGCCCGCATGGCGTAGGGGCAGCGCCTGAATGTCCAAAGTATCGGTAGGGTGGCCACGTATGGATGCCTCCGGCAGGGTAATGATGCGCGACAACAGTTAAGCGGTCAGTTGCTGGCCTGCAAACCCTGTGATCGTTGCCTTGATGATCTGGCTTTCCGGCTGGTCCGTACTGAACAGAACTTCAGTGAATTGCTCGGTCCGGCCCATGCGCGCGTTTTCCATCAGGATACTGTGGGCCTTGCCGGTTTGTGCAGCAAGGTGCCGGTCAACTTGGGCTGTGCCCGCCGCCCGAAGTCTGGCTGCGCGTTCTTTGATCAGTTTGCCGTTCACTGCCGGCATCTTTGCAGCAGGTGTGCCCGGCCGGGGCGAGTATGGAAAGACATGCAACCATGTCAGGTCACATTCCTCGACTAGCGCCAGAGAGTTTTCGAACATCGCATCGGTTTCTGTCGGGAAGCCCGCGATAATATCAGCACCAAAGGTCATATCCGGGCGTAGCTTGCGCGCCTCTTGGCAAAATCCGATTGCATCATCACGCAAATGCCGCCGCTTCATCCTTTTGAGAATCATATCATCGCCGTGTTGCAGCGACAGATGCAGATGTGGCATCAGGCGCGGCTCGGTCGCGATGGCCTGCAGCAGGTTTTCGTCCACTTCGATGCTGTCGATCGAGCTGATCCGAAGACGCGGCAGGTCCGGTACCAGCTTAAGGATACGCATGACCAGATCGCCCAATTTGGGCGTTGCAGGCAGGTCGGCCCCCCAACTCGTCAGATCGACGCCGGTCAGGACGACTTCATTATAGCCGGTATCAACGAGCCGCTTGATCTGTTCGACGACGACACCTGCCGGAACCGACCGCGAATTGCCGCGGCCAAAGGGGATGATGCAGAAAGTACAGCGATGATCGCAGCCGTTCTGGACCTGCACATAGGCGCGGCTGCGCGTCCCGAATCCATCAATCAGGTGTCCGGCCGTTTCGGTCACGGACATGATGTCATCAACCTGCACCGGTTCCGTCTTGCCAATCAGATCGGGGGCAAGGCCCGCCCAAGTCGCAGGGTTCATTTTTTCGGTGTTGCCGAGAACGACGTCGACTTCGGTCATTCCGGCAAAGGTTTCGGGTTCGGTTTGTGCGGCGCACCCCGTCACGATCAGCTTTGCATCGGGGTGATCGCGCCGCAGTTTACGAATATCTTGACGCGCCTTGCGGACAGCTTCGGATGTCACAGCACAGGTATTGATAATGATTGCATTGTCGACACCGGCATCTGCGGCCAGCTCTTTCATCGCCTCGGTTTCATAGGCGTTCAGTCGGCATCCATGGTTTGAAAAGATCGGAGCAGACGCCATCACAGCCGCCACATTCCGTCAAAGACATGTGCCGTTGGTCCTGTCATCCAGACGCCATCGTCGCGCCAGCTGATGTTCAGTGTACCGCCGTCCAGATCAATTCTGACATCGCGTCCCGTCAATCCGCGTCGCGCCGCTGCAACGGCTGTGGCGCAAGATGACGAACCGGACGCCAGCGTGACCCCGACGCCCCGTTCCCACACCCGCATGCGCAGATGATCAGGCCCGACAAGGCTCGCGAACTGGACATTTGTGCGTTGCGGATAAAGCGGGTGATGTTCGATTTCCGCACCGCGCGCGGCCAGATCGACGGCTTCTGCGTCATCAACAAAGAACGTGCAATGCGGGTTGCCCATGCCAGTGGCCGTCGGTGCGCCCTCAATCGGCAGTTCCAGCGTGTCCATTTCATACGACAATGGCACGTCGTCCCAGTTCAACTGCGGCTGCCCCATGTTCACCGACGTCAGCCCATTGCCCGCATCTTTGGCGAAAAGAACACCACGGTCTGTCGTGATCGTTAGCGCACCCTTGCCTTCGGTGTCCATCAGATGCCGCGCAATGCAGCGCGTGGCATTGCCGCAGGCTGCAGACAACGACCCGTCGCTGTTCCAGAAGGTTAGATGCACGTCTGCATCAGGAGCGTTCGAAAGAACGGCAAGCTGGTCAAATCCAACGCCGCGATGCCGGTCGGCAATCGCCACTGCGATAGCTTTGTCGACAATCGGAGTGATTCCCCGTTCGTCGACGACAACAAAGTCGTTTCCCAGCCCGTGCATCTTCATGAAGGGCAAAAATGATGAGTCGATAGCGGCCATTTGGGCGATATAGTCAAAGCTGGACGACTAATCCAGTGGTGGCCGCATTTGGGGGTTGACCGCGGGCCTGTGGCTTTTTAGATACCGCGCCAGTGGGCCGTTAGCTCAGTTGGTAGAGCAACTGACTTTTAATCAGTAGGTCGCTGGTTCGAACCCAGCACGGCTCACCACTTTTTCTTTTATATCAATGATCTATATCAAGCGGCGCGTGCGGTATTTCGTGCGCTCTGATATCCGGAAGCAACGTGACACAGATTCTTAGTGTTGCCCCGCTGCACCGCGCTGGCTGGCCAGACGTCGACGCCCTCAATTATCAACCGCAGGCTTAAGGCCGTGCGGTGCGGTTTGAGGTAGGCCGCATCAACTGAGATTGACTTGTTGTCCGGACCCTCTGCTGCCAATCCAGTCATTATCCGCGCAAATACTCCTATATCGCGCCATCGATTCCAGCGGTTGTACAAAGACTTGGGTGGGCCATAGGCTGCGGGCGCATCACACCAGCGTAAGCCGTTGCGATTGATGAAGATAATACCGCTCAACACACGTCGGTCATCAACGCGCTGTCGACCTTGGCTCTTGGACAAAAACGGTCGGCGCCGCACTATTTGCGCTTTTGTCAGCCTATAGAGAT
>CBDTYC010000307.1:0-3259 GCA_965364495.1 uncultured Yoonia sp.
GCCGCCGGAAATCCGGCACCGCGTGCTAGAGGCCTCTGACGGGATCGAGGTGATCGAAATTGGTGTCCCCGCCGAACATGTCACCGAGATTGATCATGTGATGGAACTGCCCACCCCGCATTTGCGTCCCGACCGCGAATGGCAGGGGCAGAAGTTTGTCTTTAACGAGGTGTCAAAGGCGACGTGGGCCGATGCGCGCTTGCCGGGTTTCACATCCCGCGACACGACGATTGCCACCAACACCAAAGGCGTGGCGGGCGTGAATGTGATCCGCAAAGGGCAGGGCGATCCGGTCTGGGCCAGCCATGATGCGGACATCCATTTCACGTTCGTTATGGCAGGTAAGATGACGCTAGAGGGTGAGGGCAAAGAACCCTACGTGTTGGCGGCGGGCGATGCTTTTGTGACGCCACCCGGTATGAAAACGCGCTATGCGGCACCTTCAGATGATCTGGAATTGCTCGAAGTGGCCTTGCCCGGTGTGTTCACGACAACCTGCTAGGACTTGCATCCGGCCGCGTCCCGTCACAGTCTGATACCAACAGTCTTTGGAGGTCTCATGTCCCTGATCGAAAGCGCCCGTGATGTGCGCGAAAAAGCATATGCGCCTTATTCCAAGTTCAAGGTTGGGGCCGCGCTGCGTGCGACATCTGGCGCGGTGTACCAAGGCTGCAACGTGGAAAACGTGGCCTACCCCGAAGGGACCTGTGCAGAAGCAGGCGCAATTGCTGCGATGATTGCCGGTGGTGATACGGCTATTGCCGAAATTGCGGTGATTGCCGACAGCCCCAAACCCGTCAGCCCCTGCGGCGGCTGCCGTCAGAAAATCGCTGAGTTCGCAGAGGGTGATGTGAAGGTCACGCTGGCAACGATGGATGGAATTGTCCAAGAAACCACTATTGCGGTTCTATTGCCGGGTAGTTTTGACGCCGACTACATGAGCCGCGTCTGACGTGGATGCCCGTGCGATCATAGCCGCCGTCAGGGACGAGCACACGCCAACCAAGGCTGAACTGGCATGGTTCGCCCAAGGTTTGGCATCCGGAGACGTGAGTGACGCGCAGGCCGGTGCATTTGCCATGGCGGTTGTGTTGAACGGGCTGAGTGATGCGGGCCGTGTGGCGTTGACCGAAGGGATGCGCGACAGCGGCGATGTGTTGAAATGGGACTTGCCCGGACCGGTTCTGGACAAACATTCGACCGGCGGGGTGGGCGACTGCGTTTCGCTGATCCTTGCACCTGTTTTGGCGGCTTGCGGTATCTATGTGCCGATGATTTCGGGGCGCGGGCTGGGTCATACAGGCGGCACGCTCGACAAGCTGGAATCGATCCCCGGTATCGACATCAATGTATCAGAACAGCGTTTGCGTCTGGTGACCCGCGAAGTAGGCTGCGCTATTGTCAGCGCCACCGGAAAAATCGCACCTGCAGATCGCCGTCTTTATGCGATCCGAGATGTGACGGCGACCGTGGAAAGCATTGACCTGATCACGGCCTCTATCCTGTCCAAGAAACTGGCCGCAGGTTTGGGTGGTTTGATCCTTGACGTCAAATGTGGATCGGGTGCGTTCATGAAAACGCAAGACGACGCAAAGGCCTTGGCGCAGGCCTTGGTCAGTACGGCCAACGGGGCGGGCTGCCCGACGATGGCATTGATCACGGACATGAACGAACCGCTTGCACCCGCGCTGGGCAATGCGCTTGAGGTTGCGATCTGCATGGAGGTTCTGGCGGGCAATACTGCGGCTGCTCCTCGTCTTTATGATCTGACGGTCGCACTATGTACGCAGTTGTTGGTCATGCAGGGCACACATGGGGAGGATGCGGTCACACAAGTCAAAGACGCCATTTCATCCGGCACCGCGATGGAGCGGTTTGCCCATATGATAGTGGCACTTGGCGGTCCACCGGATATGGCACAAGACTGGCACACCCATCTGCCCAAAGCCCCCGTTGTCGGCGAAGTGACTGCCCCCAAATCCGGCTATATCACGGCGATTGACGGCGAAGCATTGGGGCTGGCTGTTGTCGGGCTTGGCGGTGGACGGCGGGTTGAAACCGACCGCGTTGATCCGTCTGTCGGGTTGGCCGAGGTCGTGGGTTTAGGCGTCCAAGTCAGCCGCGGCGATCCGCTGTGTGTTTTACATGCCGCGACCGAAGACCAGGCCGTCGAAGCCGCAACGGCCGTGCAAGCTGCCTTTACGATCGGTGACCCGGTGACGCGCGGACCGCTGATTATTGAGGGGATTACCTGATGGCACGTGCGTTTTTGATCGTGATCGACAGTGTGGGAATAGGTGGCGCGCCGGACGCGGATCAGTATTTCAACGGAACATTGCCGGATACTGGGGCCAACACGGTGGGACATATTGCCGGTGCCGTTGATCTGAAGGTGCCGACTTTGGATGCGCTGGGCCTCGGCGCTGCGGTCAAGCTTGCCTCCGGGACGGCTGCGGCCGGTCTGGATGCTGTGCCAACCGGTGCGTGGGGTGCCGCGACCGAAGTATCGCGCGGCAAGGACACGCCGTCGGGGCATTGGGAACTGGCTGGCGTACCGGTTCCGTGGGAATGGCACACGTTTCCCGATACGGACCCTGCTTTTCCGCCGGAATTGACCGCGCAGATTTGTGCTGCTGCGGGGACCGACGGTATTTTAGGCAATCGCCATGCCTCTGGCACGGTTGTGATCGAGGAAGAGGGCGAGGCGCATGTCAATACGGGCTGGCCGATTTGCTATACCTCTGTCGACAGTGTGCTGCAGATTGCTGCACATGAAGAAGTGTTCGGGCTAGAGCGGCTGTTGAAGCTATGCAAAGACATAGCCCCCATATTGCACGACATGAAGGTAGGGCGGGTCATCGCGCGACCATTCACGGGCGAGGTAGGCGATTTCAAACGCACGCCCCACCGCAAGGACTTTGCCATTGAAACGCCTGCGCCCACGATCTGCGACTATGTCCACGATGCGGGGCGGACGGTTTATGCGGTTGGCAAGATCGGCGATATTTTTTCGATGCGGGGCATTGATGATCTGCGCAAAGGGCCAGACGTGGACCTGATGGGCCATATTCATGATCTGGCGGATGAGGCGGCAGAGGGGTCCTTTGTCTTTGCCAATCTTGTCGAATTTGACAGCGAATACGGGCATCGGCGTGATCCGGCAGGCTACCGCGACCATTTGCAGTGGTTTGACGCCGAACTGGGTGCGCTTTTGCCGAAACTGAAACCCGATGATCTGTTGATCGTGACCGCAGACCAT
>CBDTYC010000308.1:0-3224 GCA_965364495.1 uncultured Yoonia sp.
CAAGCGGCTGACCTGATCAACATGGAAACGCTGGTGACTTGCCCTGTAACCGTCGCGCATTGGGAAGACCAGTTGAAAGGTCTGATCAAACGTCACGCGGCAGAGACAAGCAGCCGCAAAGCTGCCGATATCTTGCAGCATTGGGACATGGAGAAGGGCAACTTTATTCAAATCTGCCCCAAAGAGATGCTGATCCACCTGCCGCAGCCTCTGAGCGTTGAAGAAACCGCAATTCCTGCGGAATAAATGACACGCCCCCGCACTGAAAATTGCGCGGGGGCAGTTCATCTTCTTGACCTGCTTACCCCGGCCATGGCTTATGGTGCACGATGGCCCAGACGAGCACAGCAAATAAACGCATGGCGAAAAAGCCGGCACCCAGAAAGAAACCTGCAAAGAAAACCGAAGAGCTGGGCCTGTTGGCGCGGCTGCGTCGGTTGGTTCGGCGGGTGTTCTTGTGGGGGTCTTTGACTGTCTTTGGCTTCGTATTTCTTTGGACAGTGCTGTACGCGGTCATCAATCCGCCGACGACGCCCTATATGCGCGCAGAGGCGCACCGCCTTGTGAATATCAAACACGACTGGGTTGCGATCGAGGATTTCGCCCCTGTCATGGCCCGTTCGGTTGTCGCAGCAGAGGACGCAAATTTCTGCCTGCATTGGGGTTTGGATGTAGCAGCGATCCGAAAAGCAGTGGATCGCGGGCGCGGCGGGGCCTCGACGATATCGCAGCAGGTGGTGAAGAATGTGTTTCTTTGGCATGGGCGTAGTTGGTCGCGCAAAGCGGTCGAAGCGGTCTGGACACCCCTGGCCGAAGCGGTCTGGTCCAAACGTCGCATTGTCGAGATTTACCTGAACGTTGCCGAATTTGACGAAGGCGTCTTTGGCGTGCAGGCAGCTGCGCGACACTACTTTGGGGTCGATGCAGCGGATTTGACCGCGCTGCAATCCGCGCGGCTTTCGGCGATTTTGCCTGCGCCCAAGGAACGCTCCGCCTCTAATCCCAGTCCGTTCACCCGTAGCCGGACCGCCTCAATCATTAGCGGCGCTGAAACAATTGCCGTAGACGGACGTGCGGAATGTTTCGAAAGCTGACGCCCATTGATCAGGGCGGCTGCATGCTGCATTGAAGGGATAGTCCATGAATGAGCACCAAATGAACACCTTGTATCATTATCCCCTGTCCCCGTTTTCACGCAAAGTCCGTCTGTCTTTGGCAGAGAAAAAGATCGAAGTGGGGCTGGTCGAAGAACGGTATTGGGAAAAGGACCCAGAGTTCATGCGGCGCAACCCTGCAGGCAAGGTACCAATCCTGAAGATGGGCAGCCGCATGATGTCTGATAGCACCGCAATTTGTGAATACCTCGAAGAAATCCACCCGACACCGCCGCTTTTGCCTCAAAGCGCCGAAGGGCGGTATGAAGCGCGGCGGTTGGTAGGTTGGTTCGATGACAAGTTTTTCCACGAAGTGACCGCCAAACTGACGGGCGAGCGTGTTTACCGCAAGGTCATGGGGACCGGTTATCCCGACAGCACAAACGTCAAGGCGGGTGCAAGAGCAATCAAGTACCACCTCGATTATCTGGCAGGTTTGCTAGAGCACCGTCGCTGGCTCGCAGGCAACGAAATGACACTTGCCGACTTTGCGGCCGCTGCACAGTTGTCTTGTCTGGACTATACCAGTGATGTGGATTGGAACCGTCACGAGGTTCTAAAGGACTGGTATGCCAAGATTAAGTCCCGTCCGGCATTCCGGTCGATTCTGGCAGATGAGGTGCCCGGTTTCCAGCCGGCGTCGCACTATGCTGATCTGGATTTCTAAGGGGGCAAACCCCTGCCCCTGCGGGAACCATCAGAGGTTGCCAGGAACAGAAACACCATGAAGGCGCGTTTGGTATCATTCGCAACCGAGGCAGGGTTTGCCAAGGTCGGGATTTGCAGGCCGGATGCTGTGCCTGAGTTGCCTGATCGGCTTGCTGATTTTGTGGGCGAAGGCATGCATGGCCAGATGGCTTGGATGGCAGAGCGGATGCAGTGGCGCGCCAACCCCGCCGCGCTTTGGCCAGACGCAAAGTCAGTGATCATGCTGGCCGAACCTTACACGCCCGCGCATGACCCGCTGGCCGTCCTGCAAAAGCCGGACCGCGCTGCGATCAGTGTCTATGCCCAGAACCGTGACTATCATGACATCGTCAAGAAGCGCCTCAAGAAGGTTGGTCGCTGGTTGATTGAGCAGGTGCCTGATGCGCAGATCAAGGTGTTTGTGGATACTGCTCCGGTCATGGAAAAGCCGTTGGCGCAGGCCGCAGGGCTGGGTTGGCAGGGCAAGCATACCAATCTGCTGTCCCGTGATTTGGGTAATTGGTTCTTTCTGGGCGCGATCTTTACCACATTGGAGTTGGAACCTGATGTAGCAGACGTCAGCCACTGCGGATCCTGCACCGCCTGTCTCGATATTTGTCCGACAGACGCTTTTCCGGCCCCCTACCGTCTGGATGCGCGGCGCTGCATTTCCTATCTGACGATCGAACATAAAGGTGCGGTCGATCCCGATTTACGCCCTCGCCTTGGCAACCGGATATACGGGTGCGACGACTGTCTGGCAGTCTGTCCTTGGAACAAGTTTGCAGTGTCTGGTCGTGATGTGCGATTGGCGGCACGGGACGATTTGATCGCGCCGCCCTTGGCAAAACTGGCCGCGTTGGATGACACCGCGTTTCGCGCAATGTTCTCGGGTTCTCCGGTCAAACGGATCGGCCGTGACCGTTTTGTACGCAATGTCGCATATGCAATCGGCAATTCTGGCGATCCGGCGCTGATCGTGGCGGTTTCACCTTTGGTTGATGACCATGATCCTGCAGTGGCCGATGCGGCGCAGTGGGCTATTTCAAGGTTAAAGGAGAAACCGTCATGATCAGAATTCTTGCCTTGATGATGTTGCCGTTGGCCGCAAATGCGCAGGTTGCGCAGGGTCCTGCCAATGCTGACTTTGAACCTGCTTTTGCGCAGCAGGTCCGCGCACCTGCATTGCCGCAAACCTCGGTGACAGTCACGGTTTTTGCACAGGGCCTTGATCGTCCTTGGGGTATCGCACCCCTTGGCCAAGGTCAGTTTTTGGTGACGGAACGTCCGGGTTCCCTGCGGTTGCTGAATGGTGACGGCAGTGTCAGACGTCCTTTGTCGGGGCTGCCGGATGTTGCGGCCGAAGGGCAGGGTGGCTTGCTG
>CBDTYC010000309.1:0-3211 GCA_965364495.1 uncultured Yoonia sp.
GGGGGCGATCCCCGCCACAACGACTAACCTGCGCGCAACGACCGCAGGAATAACCCGATCCCGCCAACCAGCAGGACAAGGATGACGATCAGGTCAAACGCGCTGATGCGCGCGAACTGCAATTGCATATTGGCGATGACGCCAAAAACCAGCGCGATCAGCGATCCGCTGGCCAACAGCCAGCCGGCCCAATTTCGGGAATTATAAAAGATAATGCCGACGCCAAACATGAACGGGATAAAGATCATCCCGCTTGTCACCGGCAAACCGCCAAATCGGAATGCAACCGCGCCAAGGCCAAAGTTGGGTCGCACCACAATGTTGTTCAACAACAGATACGCGCCGCCGACCATCATGATCAAACCAATCACGAATGCGCCTGTTCCGCCGTCGCTGCCGCCTGCGCCTCTTGCCATGTTCTGTCCCTTTGATGACTTTGCGCGCTATAATTAGGGGTGCCACCGACGAATTGCCAGCGCCAACGGCGCCCCGTTGGTCCGCGCCCTAGATGCGGGCTTTCAGCTCTGTCATCAATTCTGTCAACGATTCCACGTACCGCGCGTTCGTCAGTTTGCCGTTCTCGTCGAATTCATTGCCGGAGTTCGCGACCAGAACCTCCGGGCCTTGCAGCAGATTGGGCCGGAACGCCATCATCGCCAACCGTAGCGAAAACTGTGACCGCTCACCGCCAGCGCGACCGGCGGCGGCGGACATGATAGCCACCGGTTTGTTTTTCCAAGGTCCGCCTTTGGTGCGGCTGACCCAGTCGAGTGCGTTCTTCAGCGACCCCGACAAAGCCTTGTTGTATTCCGGTGTCGCAATAATCACCGCGTCGGCAGCGGCAATTTGATCCGCAAGCAATTGCACGGACGCAGGCACGCCTTCCGCTGTCTCCAGATCACCATTGTAAAGCGGTAGATTAATGTCGCCTTCGATGAAGGTGTCAGCGTTGAATACATCAGCCGCATTGCGCATCAACAAGGTGTTCGTGGACGCCCTGCGCAATGATCCCGAGATGCCAAGTAAAGTTGTCATAGGTGCTCCTGTTGTGTGTTGTTCTAACAGGTAGGGCCTTCTTCGCCTTTCGCCATAGCAATGCTTGCACAGGTGCTGTGCGTGTCTCATGTTGGGTGCAAATCAGGGAGGCGCGTCAATGATCCGACATGGTGGCAAAATACTGAGTGATCAGTTGGTCAAGCTTGGCGTTCGCCGTGTTTTCTCGGTACCTGGTGAAAGTTTCTTGGCTGCTCTGGATGGGCTATATGATAGCGGCATCCCCAATATCGTTTGCCGCCAAGAGGGCGGTGCGGCCATGATGGCCGAAGCCTATGGCAAAATGACGGGCCAGCCGGGCGTGTGCTTTGTTACGCGCGGGCCGGGGGCCACGAATGCGTCGGCGGGTGTTCACATCGCGATGCAGGACAGCACGCCAATGGTGTTGTTTATCGGTCAGATCGACAATCGCCATACCGATCGCGAAACCTTTCAAGAAGTCGATTACAAACAGGTTTTTGGCGGTCTCGCGAAATGGGTGGCTCAGGTCAACGATACGGATCGGTTGGCAGAGTATATCGGGCGTGCCTTTCGGGTTGCCACGTCAGGCAGGCCCGGTCCGGTGGTTCTGGCCTTGCCCGAAAACATGCTCAGCGCCGCGTCCGATGTACCCGATTTGCAGCTGACTAAACGGCTTCAACCCGTGCTAAGTGCTGATACGTTGCAAGCGGTCATGCACGCTTTGGCACAAGCAGAACGCCCGCTGATTGTGGCTGGCGGCCCGCATTGGTCTGCTCAGGCCCAAGCCGACCTGCAGGCCTTCGCAGAACGCCAGCAAGTGCCGGTCGCCCTTGGCTTTCGCAGGCAGGATTATATGGAAAACCACCATGCGAATTACGCAGGCGACTTGAACGTAGGAATCAATCCGCGCCTTGCCGCACGGGTGCGCGCGGCGGATTTCCTGCTGCTGCTTGGCACGCGCTTTGGTGACATCGAAACCCAAGCCTACACTTTGGTGGACCCCGCCGCGCCGAACAAAGTCATCGTCCATGTGCATGCGGACCCCGACGAAATCGGACGCGTGTATACCCCTGATATTGGCATTGCAGCGACAGCGCCCGCGGCTTTGCGCCAACTCGCCAACGCGAGCCCTGCCGGTGAATGGTCTGCATGGACGGCTGCCGCCCGTGCCGATTACGATGCATGGTTGACGCCGCAAGAAAGCCCCGGCGCGCTGAAGCAAGAAGATGTGATAACGTGGCTGTCCGGCAATTTGCCCGATGATGCGGTTTTGACGAATGGTGCGGGCAATTATGCGGCATGGCTGCACCGCTATTTTGTCTACAAGAAATATGGCACGCAGCTTGCTCCGACCTCCGGATCGATGGGCTACGGGTTTCCGGCGGCGATCTCGGCCTCTTTGGAATACCCCGACCGTACGGTGGTTTGCTTGGCCGGTGACGGCTGTTTCCAGATGACCTGCAACGAGATGTCGACGGCTGTTCAACATGGTGCAAAGCCTGTCGTGATTGTGATGAACAATGGCCGCTACGGCACCATCCGGATGCATCAGGAAAAGACCTATCCAGGTCGCGTGTCGGGGACTGCATTGGTCAATCCGGACTTTGCGGCATTTGCCCGTGCGTACGGCGGACATGGCGAGGTGGTCAAAACCTCGGCCGAGTTCCCCGCTGCATTTGCGCGCGCGCAGGCGGCCGGAACAGTTGCTATCATCGAATGTCAGGTGGATGAAGAAGCATTGGCAACGGGTGCAACCCTCAGTGCTGTGCGGGCGGCTGCGATGAAGGCCTAAACTTCGGTCCAAACCGTGTCAGAGTTGCTTTGCCAGTCTTTGCGATGCAGCAGCGGCGTGTCGTCACTTTCGGCAGCTTTGCCAATGCAAAGGTAACCCGTCAGGTGCCAGTCGTCGGGCACGCCCAGCGTCTTGGCGATAGCCTCTGGATCAAGGATCGACACCCAGCCCAGCCCGAGGTTTTCGGCCCGCGCAGCCAGCCAGAGCGTATGGATCGCGGCAACAGTCGAATAACTCAGCATTTCCGGCATCGACTGGCGGCCCAACCCGTGCCCTGCGGTCGGTTTGGACTTGGTGAACACGGCCAGATGTATGGGCGCAACCCGCAAACCTTCGAGTTTGAGTTTGTTATAGCTCGCACGTTTGGCGTCAGAGTAAATCGCCGCGGCCTTGGTGTTTGCAGCC
>CBDTYC010000310.1:0-3202 GCA_965364495.1 uncultured Yoonia sp.
CGCGGAATATCAACGTCGATATTTTTGAGATTATGTTCGCGCGCGCCGCGGACTTCGATGTTTTTCAGCTCAGCCATGACAATTCCTTTGGTCCGATGCAGGACATAAACCAACGTCGCGGATGGTCCAATGGGTTCATAGAACATTAACGGAACATTTGGAAATAAAATTCCCGCTCGTGCAAAACAACGAAAGGCCCGCCGTTTCGGGCGGGCCTTCTATCGGACAAAGTGGACGACAATCCACCTTACATGTGAATAACGCGGTCATAAGCGTCGAGGACGCTTTCGTGCATCATTTCCGAAAGTGTCGGATGCGGGAAGACGGTGTTCATCAGGTCTTCTTCAGTCGTCTCCAACTGCCGCCCTACAACATAGCCTTGGATCAGTTCGGTTACTTCCGCGCCTATCATATGTGCGCCCAACAGCTCGCCGGTTTTGGCGTCAAAGACTGTCTTGACCATGCCTTCGGCCTCGCCCAATGCGATTGCCTTGCCGTTGCCGATAAAGGGGAAGCGGCCAACTTTGATGTCATAGCCCAGCTCTTTTGCCTTCGCTTCGGTGTACCCGACAGAGGCCACTTGTGGATGACAGTAGGTGCAGCCGGCAATCGATTCAGGCTTGACCGGATGTGCATGCTTGCCACCAATCAGGTCAGCGACCATCACGCCTTCGTGGCTGGCCTTATGCGCAAGCCATGGGGCACCCGCAATGTCGCCAATCGCATAAAGACCTTCGACACCTGTTCGGCAGAATTCGTCGGTAACGACATGTGTGCGGTCGATCTTGACGCCAAGCTCTTCAAGCCCCAATCCTTCAACGTTACCCACGATGCCGACTGCGGAAATGACGGTATCAAACTCCATCTTTTCGGTTTTGCCGCCGGTTTCGATGTGCGCTGTGACCTTGCCTTTGCCACGGTCCAGCTGCTTGACCATCGATTTCTCCATGATCTTCATGCCTTGCTTGACGAACTGCTTCTTGGCGAATGCCGAGATTTCGGCATCTTCCACCGGCAGCACGCGGTCCATCACTTCGACGACCGTCGTGTCAGCGCCAAGTGTGTTGTAGAAACTTGCAAATTCGATCCCGATTGCTCCGGACCCGATGACCAGCAGTTTCTTCGGCATTTTCTTAGGCTCTAGGGCATGGCGGTATGTCCACACCAGATCACCGTCAGCCTCGAGGCCTGGCAGTTCGCGTGCCCGTGCACCGGTTGCAAGAACGATGTTCTTGGCTGTCAGCTCATCTGTACCCTTGTCGCCCTTGACCGAGACTTTGCCTTTGGCGGGGATCGTCGCGGTCCCCATGAAGACAGTGATTTTGTTCTTTTTCATCAGGTGACCAATGCCGCCTGACAGTTGGCCCGCTACGCCACGGCTACGCTTGACGACTGCGTCCAGATCATAGTCGATGCCTGTCGCCTTAAGGCCAAACTCTTTGGCGCGATGCATCAGGTGGAAGACCTCGGAGGATCGCAACATCGCCTTTGTCGGAATGCAGCCCCAGTTCAGGCAGATGCCGCCAAGGTTTTCGCGTTCGACGATTGCCACCTTCATGCCAAGCTGCGCACCGCGGATCGCAGCCACATAGCCGCCCGGTCCGGCACCAATTACAACCAAGTCAAAGTTTTGCGCAGCCATGCAGTGGCCCTCCAATTCCAAATATAGTTGAACACTAAACTACTTCTCAGGCGATCTCTAGTGACCTTAGGTCATATCAGCTACCCGATGTATGCAAGGGCGTTAGCTGGCAGCGGCCTGCTGTTCACGAATGGCAAAACCATAGCCGCCCGCATCCAGAAACACCTGCTCGGAAGCCGTCGTTTTGCGGCCCAACGCGGCGTTGCGATAGGGAAATCGCCCGAAATCGCGAATGACCGCGCGGTGTGCGCAAGCATGATCCTGATTGTTAATGCCGGTTTCGGGCATCCGCGAATAGATAAGACGTACAGCGCGGTCCTGATCGCAAAGGTTTTCGGAATGCATCAGGGGTAGGTAGAAAAATTGCCGTGCAGGTTCGTCAATCTTCAAATCCCAATTGCGATCAATCGCTACTTTGGCTGCAGCCCGCGCCAGATGGTCTGTGGCGAAGGCATCACCACTTTCACGGAACATATTGCGCGGAAATTGGTCTGTCAGGATGATGTAGGCAAGAACGCCACTGGGGTAGGTCAACCAAAGACCCAAAGCACCTTGGGTCGCTTCGTGCCAAGTATCCAGAAATCTGGATCGGATAACCGCATCGAATGCAGCATCGGATTTGTACCAGTCTTGCGGCGTGCATTCATCCAGCCAAAAAGCCAATACATCTTCAGGGTTTGCCACGGCACCGCTCCTTGGTTTTTCCACAGGTTGCCCCCTAGTCGAACCAGACATGGGACCCCATGACAAGTGTTTAGTCGCACCTGTCCAACGCTTGTTGTCGCAATGTGACATGGTGCGCCTTCAGGCAGGCACTACTTGCCTGCCCTGTCTTCCTCTTCGCCAGCTTCAATATAGACCTCTTGGGCCAACTCGGCTGCGACGGGCGTCGATGCCGCGGAAACAGGTGCGTATGGTGTCGTATCCATATCCAGATCGGTCCGGCTACGCTGTGTCATGCGGTAAAGACCGTAGGCACCTACCCCGAACATCAATAGGCCGGTGAAAAGCCAAAACCCGTTATTGCCGATCACATCCATCATAAAGCCCACGGTCAGCGGCCCCGCAATCGCACCGACACCGTTGATAAACAAAAGCCCGCCTGACGCAGACGCCATGTCTTCGCTTTTCAGGTAATCATTGGTGTAGGCAATCAGCAGCGCATAAAGCGGGTTTGACGTCCCGCCAACAATAGCACCGCTGACCAGTATCAGAATGAACGAGCCCGGCAGCAGAAAAGCAATCATCGATCCGGCGGCGCCAAGCATGGCCAGCCAAATAATCAAAATGCGCCGATCCATCCGGTCAGACATCCAGCCAATCGGATACTGCAACACCAAGGCCGAAATATAGATTGCAGACACGAACAGCGACACCTCTGCCACCGTAAGACCGACACGGCTGCCATAGACTGCGGACATGCCGAACTGCGCCGCAAAAACACCACCCAGCATGAACATACCAAAGCAAGCAAGCGGAGAGGCTGCAATCAACGCGTGGATCGTCATAGGGGGTGGGGTCTCGAAGGCCGGCATGGGCCGCTCCGAAAGCAGCACAGGC
>CBDTYC010000311.1:0-3189 GCA_965364495.1 uncultured Yoonia sp.
GCGGTGCGGTGGGATCACCCCGCATTTTGTTGATCATTCCGGATTGGGTGATCTGTCGCGGGTCTCGCCTGCAGATATGGCAAAGATGCTTGCCGCGCCGGAGGTGATGAAAACGCTTCAACCGATCATGCGCGACATTCGTCTGGTCGGAGATGATGAACAAATCATTGATCGAGACGGCATAAGCGTTCGCGCCAAGACAGGAACGCTTAATTTCGTGTCAACCTTGGCAGGATATGTACGCACCGACAAAGGCCGCGAACTGGCGTTTGCGATATTCGCCTCTGATCTTGATGCACGCGAGGCCGGAAAGCTGGAAGGAGGCGAGCGGCCGCGCGGTGCGCGCAGCTTTAACACCCGCGCACGGCGTCTACAGCAGGATATTCTCAAACATCTGGCGCTTGGATTGCCCGCTTAAAGCGTCATGTGCCTTGCGCGTGCGCCCCGTTCAATCGCGGCGGCGTGCAAGCGATCAAGGTTCAGTTCGTCGCGAATCTCTTCCAGCATCCGTGCTTCGGGGCCGACAATCCGGCCATCAGCAGCGGCGACATCACATGATAGCGCATAAGCCGTCTCGTACAGGCGCTCGGGCAAGGCGTCGCGGATAAGTCCAAAAAGCGCCTCGAGCCCGTCTTCCTGCTCGAGCAATTCAAACACCATCTTGGACATCCGTGGCAGGCGTTCGGCATCATAGCCCGCAAAAACCGGCAGGTTATTGATTGCATTGCTCATTTTGACAAGCTCGGCTGTGCGGATGTGCTCGTCGGACGCCGACATCGCAATCATCAAAGCGGCGAGCGCATCTTGTGCGGTCATTGGGGCGTCTTCGAGCATCATCAAATCCTTTGGTTAACATCTCCCATTTATTGACGCCTTGCCTGTCTCGCAATAGGGAGTGCGCATTGCGGCAATCACAATGACGCCGCCTTGAATGTGAGATGACCCATGAGCAATCTGCGAGAAGCGGCGATGACGTCGAAGGCCTGGCCATTTGAAGAGGCGCGCGCATTGCTCAAACGGTATGAAAACAAGACCCCTGAAAAAGGATATGTTTTGTTCGAAACCGGCTATGGCCCGTCCGGCCTGCCACATATCGGAACTTTCGGCGAGGTTTTGCGCACAACAATGATCCGCCGCGCGTTCGAGGTTATTTCGGACATTCCAACAAAATTGATCTGTTTTTCGGACGATCTGGACGGCATGCGCAAGGTTCCGGGCAATGTGCCGCAGCAAGAAATGCTGGCCGAACACATGCATAAACCGCTGACGTCTGTGCCTGACCCTTTTGGTACGCACGAAAGCTTTGGCCACCATAACAACGCCATGCTGCGCCGTTTTCTGGATACTTTCGGCTTTGACTATGAATTCTATTCGGCCCGAGAATTCTACCAGACCGGACAGTTTGACGAAATCCTCAAGCGCGCCGCAGAGCGCTATGATGATATCATGGCTGTGATGCTGAAATCCCTGCGCGAAGAGCGCCGCGAGACCTATTCGATCTTTCTGCCGATCCACCCAGAGACAGGCCGCGTTCTTTATGTGCCGATGAAAAACGTCGATGCGGTCAAAGGCGAGGTCACGTTCGATGACCCTGACGGCCGCGAGTGGACGCTGCCGGTGACAGGCGGAAACGTCAAACTGCAGTGGAAGCCCGATTTTGGTGCGCGCTGGGCCGCTCTGGACGTTGATTTCGAGATGTACGGCAAAGAGCATGCAACGAACACGGCGATCTATGACCGCATCTGCGAGATTCTGGGCGGCCGCAAGCCGAACCATTTCTCATATGAACTTTTCCTCGATGAAAACGGCCAGAAGATTTCAAAGTCGTCCGGCAACGGGATTTCGATTGACGAATGGTTGACCTATGCGTCCACCGAAAGCCTGAGCTATTTCATGTACCTCAAGCCGAAAACGGCCAAGCGGATGCACTTTGACGTGATCCCAAAGGCCGTGGACGAATATCATCAGCAGCTGCGCGCCTATGCCGATCAGGATGATGCAGGTCGTGCCAACAACCCTGTGTTCCATATCCACGGGCATGACGTCCCTGCGTCTGATATGGTGGTGCCTTTCGCAATGCTTCTGAATTTGGCTTCTGTTTCAGGCGCCGAGAACAAAGAAACACTTTGGGGCTTTATCCAGCGTTATGCGCCGGATGCCTCTGCGGAAAAGAACCCGCAGATGGATCAGGCGGCCGGCTTTGCGGTGCGCTACTACAATGATTTTGTAAAACCCGCCAAAACCTACCGCGCACCGACAGACCAAGAGCGGGCAGCGCTTACCGATCTTGCAGCGCGCTTGCGTGCATGGGACGGGGGTCTTGACGCGGAAGAGCTGCAGACAATGGTTTTTGCAGTCGGCAAAGAACACGGGTTCGACCCGCTGCGTAGCTGGTTCACGGCACTTTACGAAGTATTGCTCGGGGCGTCGCAAGGGCCGCGTTTCGGCGGGTTTATCGCGCTTTACGGTGTGGATGAAACGATTGCGCTGATAGAAAAGCAGTTGGCAGGCTAGGGCACAACGCGCCAAAAATGAACTGATCGGCGCTTGCCTGCGTATCCATTAGGAATGGATTGGTCGGGAAAGGTGGCGAAGATGCGAATTTTAGGATGGATTCTGGGGGTCTGGTTGCTTGCAACCTCTGCGTTTGCGCAAGACAGCAGTGCGATTGAGGACGTGATTGGCAACCAGCTAGAGGCGTTCAACGCCCGCGACGTCGATGAAGCATGGACCTTTGCCAGCCCCAATATCAAACGCCTGTTTGGAAGTTCTGCAAACTTCGGCAACATGGTCCAGCAGGGCTATCCGATGGTTTGGGACAACGCCGATGTGCGGTTCCTTGACCTGCGCGAAGTACGCGGCAATCTGTGGCAAAAGGTGATGCTTCGCGATGCCCAAGGCGGGTTGCATATCCTTGATTATCAAATGGTTGAAACAGCGGACGGCTGGCAGATCAACGGCGTTCAGCTGCTGCCTGCGCCCGATGTCGGGGCCTAACCCGACCGATGATGTTGCGTCCTGTACCGTCACGGTGCGCACAGGCTCATTTCATATCTGACAGTTAGCCCTCAAGCGAGCGGCCTGCGACAGTGCGTCCAGGCCCTTTGCGAACCAACCAAGAGGGTCAATTGATGAACAAAGCAATTACAGACGGGATCGTTTTTGATCCGCTTCCATTTTCGGCGGGTC
>CBDTYC010000312.1:0-3174 GCA_965364495.1 uncultured Yoonia sp.
CGGCCTGTCACGCCGGGGGTCGCGGGTTCGAGCCCCGTCAACCGCGCCACTTTCCTTATAACTGATTATTAGCATTGGCGTTCGCTTGCCTTTTGCATTGCCACAGCAGTCGCCCGCGATGCACAGGCAAGCCGCCGCATTGATAAAGATCAAGTGATGCTCTTGGTCTGGCTTTATCCATTTGGAAGACAACAATCCAAATAGGAGAAAGCTATGATGCGCAAATCTCATTCTGCCCTTGTCGCGATCGCCATGATGTGCGCCGTTCCGGCGGCGTCGTTGGCCGAAGGCATCGGCGAAGCTTCGTTTATGGCGAATTGCGCTGTTTGCCATGGCTCGGACGGGGCCGGAAACGGCCCTTTGCTTGATTTCCTGAAGGCCGCACCCTCTGACCTGACGCAGATTTCGGCGCGAAATGGTGGTCAGTTCCCGTTCGAACAGGTTTATGAAATCATCTCTGACGCTGGACGCAACCGGGGTCACGGGACCGGTGAAATGCCTGTTTGGGGAAACCGGTTCAATGCCGAAGTAATTCGCCAAGAAGGGGAATTCGGGGACGGAGCAAGCGGTATACCGACAGCGCGCTACCGCATCCTTGAACTGGTTTTCTACCTCGCGACGATCCAGGAATAGTGAAAAACCAGAATACGCATCATAGCCCGGCCTATGCCGTGCCGGGCTATGATGATTTGTCTTGTGGTCTAGGCAGTCATCTCATGCAAAATCCGCGCCCATGATCTGGTGCCCTTGTGAAAGGATGACAGGTCATATTTCTCATTGGGCGAATGGATTCCGTCATCGTCTTTGCCGAACCCGATCAGCATCGCATCCATGCCGAGGATATTCTTGAAATGCCCCGCAATCGGGATCGAACCGCCGCCCCCTATGAAAGCTGCTGCGTTTGGCCATTCGTCTGACAACGCTTTGCGGGCCTGATTGAATGCGGGATGCGTTGTTGTCATTTGCGCGGCGGCACTTGCGCCGTGTTCTTTGAAGTTGACCGTGCAATCGACGGGCAACATGCTTTGTACCATTTTCCGAAAGTTTTGGCGGATTTTCAGCGGGTCTTGAGTGCCAACCAGCCTGAAACTGATTTTTGCATGTGCTTGCGACGGCAGGACCGTCTTGAAGCCGTCGCCGTTATAGCCCGACCATATGCCGTTCACTTCACATGTGGGGCGTGACCAGATCATCTCTAACGGGCGCCGACCGCGTTCGCCTGCGGGTTCGGACAGGCCTACTTCGCCCAAGAACTGCTTTTCATCAAATTTCAGGTCGTCCCATGCGGCGGCAAGCTCGTTGGTATTGTCCGGAACGCCTTCGTAGAAGTCGGGCACGGTGATGCGGCCGTCTTCATCGTGGAGCGCGGCAATAATTTTGGCCAAGACACGTGCAGGGTTCATTGCCAGACCGCCGTACATTCCTGAATGCAGGTCTTTGTTTGGTCCGGTGATGGTAAGTTCTTCACTCAACATTCCGCGCAATTGGGTGAGGATCGCAGGGGTGTCATCGCCGTACAGTCCAGTATCACAAATCAGGGCGATGTCGGCGGTCAGCTCATTGCGGTTTTCTTTCATGAAGGGGGTCAGCGACGGTGAGCCTGATTCCTCTTCGCCTTCGAAAAAGATCGTGATGTTGGCAGGCAGCGTGCCGTGCACTTCCTTCCACGCGCGACAAGCTTCGACAAATGTCATCAACTGGCCCTTGTCATCGCCGGCCCCGCGACCACGAATGACTTTGCCTTTGGGCGTGTCCTCGATCTGCGGATCAAACGGGTCGCGGTTCCACAAATTCAGCGGATCAACGGGCTGCACATCGTAGTGTCCGTAAAACAGGACATGCGGGCCATCACCGCCTGAATGTGCAACGACCATCGGATGCCCCGGGGTGGGGCGTTTGGACGCTTCGAATCCGATCGACTGCAGGTCAGCGACCAACCAGTCAGCAGCGGTTTCGCAATCGCCCTTATATGCCGGATCCGTCGAAATTGAAGGGATGCGGAGCAGGTCCAAAAGACGGTCGAGCGCCTTGGGCAAGTTGGCGTCGATGCGGGCAAGGACGGGGTCTAGTGTCATGTGGCAGCCTATATAAGAGGATTTGCCACAAGGTTGTCGCTTGCAAGCGGAAGGTCAAGGTGATGCGCCTAAAGATCCAACTGGAAATACCGTAGTTCCGGCTGCAATGCGGGAATACTGAGTGCGGTGTGGCTTTCGGGGTAGCGGTCAATCTCACGAAAGCCGAATGACTTGTAGAGCGATTGCATCGCAACCGTTCCACGCAGCGTGTCGGCAAAGATATGTTTCATGCCCATTTCACGCGCTGCCTCAAGCCGCGCCTGAACCAGCATACGTCCAAGCCCAAGCCCGCGCCCCTCTGGCTGCACGAACAGGCGTTTGAACTCAACGGCATCAGGCCGGATGGTCCGCATCATGCCGCCGCCAAGTAATACACCACTTTCGTCCCAAGCGAGTGCAAGCCGTCCATGGGGTGGCATATAGTCCGTCACCTCGTCCCAGAATTCTGCGGCATTATCGTCAGCACTTAGTAGTTCAGCGATTTCTGGCGGATTCATCGGAATCATTGTATTGTAGTAATCAATCAGCAACTGGTGAAATGTCGCGCGTTCTGGTGGTTCAGTTGCAAAAGAAACTGTGATTGTCATCCTCGCCTCCGGTCAGGTTGCCGCTATGCTGACATCGGATATGGAAACAGGTCACGTGTTTTCTGTCTGTTTGATGCAAATCAATGACCCCATCATTGTAAACGCGCATCAATGTCACGAATGGGGGCGACACTTTGTAACGTCTTGTCGGACGCGATACCGCCCTATATGAGGCTTAGAACGATTCAAAAGCCGCCGGACAGGTGGCTGCTGAGACGCAAGAAAAGGACGCACACCCGTGGATTACAACGCCCAATTGGACACCGCGATCAACCGTTTGCACACAGAAGGCCGTTACCGGACCTTCATCGATATCGAACGCAAGCGCGGCCAGTTTCCCCATGCGACATGGCGCAAGGCAGACGGATCAGAAACGCCCGTGACGGTTTGGTGCGGCAACGACTATCTTGGAATGGGGCAGCACCCCGTTGTACTGGCTGCTATGCACGAGGCGATGGACGCAACAGTGGCGGGGTCTGGCGGGACGCGGAAGAGCTCGGGGACGACCGTTT
>CBDTYC010000313.1:0-3160 GCA_965364495.1 uncultured Yoonia sp.
AATCTTCAAAGAACTGAACTTTGCCCCCTGCGCCGACTACGGGTTGCTGGCCGCAGCCCATGACGCGGCAAAGGCAAAAGGCGTTCCCACCCACGTGGGCGGCATCTATTCTTCGGATGTATTCTATGACGAACGCCCCGACCTGAACGAACAGATGATCCGGCACGGCATCTTGGGCGTCGAAATGGAAGCGGCCGAGCTTTACAACCTTGCTGCCCGCCACAACCGCCGTGCTTTGGCTGTGCTGACCGTCAGCGACCACCTGATTACCCACGAGGCCCTGCCAGCCGAGGACCGTGAACGGTCCTTTGGCGATATGGTCGAGATCGCATTGACGGCGGCCTTTGCATGAAACAGCGCAAGTTGGGAGTATCTGGCCCCGATGTTGGTGCATTGGGGTTGGGCTGCATGTCGTTCGGCGGACTAACCGGCCCTACAAACGAAGCAGACAGCTTTGCCGTGCTTGATCGCGCATGGGACATGGGGATGACCCATTTCGACACCGCAAATATCTATGGCCCCCACACATCCGAAGCCGTCATGGGCCGTTGGTTGGCTGCGCGCGGCCACAAGCCAAGCATTGCCACAAAGGCCGGTATCACACGCGATGCCAAGCACCCCGTCAGCAATGACCCAACCTATCTGGAGGCGGAACTGGAAGGGTCTTTCAAACGTCTCGGCGTCGATTATGTCGACCTCTTCTACATTCACCGCCGTGAATCCGCGATTCCGGTAGAGGATGTCGCAGGTTTCATGGGGCGCATGATAGACGCGGGCAAGATCGGCGGATGGGGGATGTCCGAAATTTCACCGACGACATTACGCCGCGGCCATGCCGTAACCCCTGTCAGCGCTGTACAGAACGAATACTCGCTTTGGACCAGACTACCCGAACTGGGACTGCTGCAGGAATGTGGGCGATTGGGCGTTGCATTCGTCGCATTCTCGCCATTGGCACGTGGTGTTTTTGGGCGCCGTGTCATTGACCCCGCCCATCCGGACTTTGGTGCGTTCAGGCTAGAAATGCCCCGTTTCCAAGCGCCCAACTGGCAACACAACAGATCCCGTGCCGAGGCGTTTCATACGCTTGCAGGCGAATATGGGCACGCAGCGCCTGCTTTGGCTTTGGCATGGATTTTGGCGCAAGGCGATCACGTGATCCCCATCCCCGGTAGCCGGACTGCAGCACATGTCAGCGACTGGGAAGGCGCTGATCAAATCGCGATGACGCCAGATCTGGTAGCAAAAATTGACGCGATCCTGCCGGTCGGATGGGCATGGGGGGATCGCTATAGCGAAGGGCAATCCAAGGCGCCTGAACGCTACTGCTAAACGCAAAACGCCGCCCCATGGGGCGGCGTAATCGCTAAACCGGTGGTGTCGCTTAAACGACCCGCTCGACCATCATGCCTTTGATATGCGAAATCGCGGCGGCAGGGTTCAGACCCTTGGGGCAAGTTTTCGCACAGTTCATAATCGTGTGGCAACGATACAGCTTGAACGGATCCTCAAGTTGGTCCAGACGCTCGCCGGTGGCTTCGTCACGGCTGTCAATAATCCAGCGATATGCATGCAGCAGGGCCGCTGGGCCGAGGTAACGATCGCCATTCCACCAGTACGACGGGCAACTGGTTGAACAGCACGCACACATCACGCATTCATAAAGACCATCCAGCTTCTTGCGGTCGTCAATCGACTGTTTCCACTCCTTCGCGGGGCGGTTGGTCTTGGTTTCAAGCCAAGGCATAACAGATGCGTGCTGGGCGTAAAAATGCGTTAGATCAGGGATCAAATCCTTGATGACGGGCATATGCGGCAACGGATAGATCTTCACGTCACCCTTAACTTCGTCCATGCCATAGATACAAGCGAGGGTATTGATCCCGTCGATGTTCATTGCGCAGGATCCACAGATCCCTTCACGGCAGGACCGGCGGAATGTCAGCGTCGGATCAATCTCGTTCTTGATCTTGATAAGCGCGTCCAAGATCATCGGGCCGCAGCTGTCCATATCGACAAAGTAGGTATCCAGTTGCGGGTTCTTGCCATCGTCAGGGTTCCAACGATAAACCTGTACCTTGCGCAAGTTGGTCGCACCTTCCGGCTTAGGCCAGGTTTTGCCCACATTCATGCGGGAATTCTTAGGAAGTGTCAGTTGTACCATATTCTTCTCTTTTCTCGCGTAGCTTAGATATCGCGCAATCGCACAGGCCGGATAGGAAGTTCACCGGTCAAATTCATCACGCAGCTTTCGTAAATAGCGATGGGATCGCGCCCCATGATCGCGTCGGCGCTTATGCCGATCGAGGCACTGCCGAACGCGCCTTCGTCGCTGTTAACGCCCATGACCAGTCCGATTTCCGGGCCTTGCGCAGCACGGGCGCGTTCTTCGCAACGGTCCGCCGCTTGCTCGGGTGTGATAGGTGTGCAGGCTGCAAAGCCCACCGCACAAAAGGCAATCAATCCAATACGGAGCATCAGAATGTCCGTTCTTTCGGCGCAATCTTCGCTTCGGAAATTCCACCTTCGGACTCTGTTGTTAGTCCTTTGGTGATAACCGGACGATAGCTCAATTTGACTTTGGCCCCGTCGACGTGGCTGATTGTGTGGACACGCCAGTTTTCGTCATCGCGCGTTGAATAATCTTCGTGGGCATGCGCACCACGGCTTTCTTTGCGGGCTTCTGCCCCGACAATCGTCGCCAGCGCGTTGGGCATCAGGTTCGTCAACTCAAGCGTTTCCATCAGGTCACTATTCCAGACCATGCTGCGGTCGGTGACGAACAGATCATCCATTTTTCCGGCAATCTTTGTCATCTTCTTAACGCCTTCTGCCAGCGTCTTGTCTGTGCGGAACACGGCCGCATCGGCTTGCATTGCTTGCTGCATCTCCAAACGAAGCTCTGGTGCGCCGACGCTGCCTTTGGCGTGGCGCAGCCCGTCGAAGCGATCAAAGCACGCATCTACCGACGCTTGGTTGAGTGTCGGGTTCGAGGCTTTGCGATCAACGACTTCGCCAGCGCGGATTGCTGCTGCGCGGCCAAAGACGACAAGGTCGATCAAGCTATTGGATCCCAGACGGTTTGCGCCGTGCACCGACGCACAGCCCGCTTCGCCTACTGCCATAAGGCCTGGAACAACGGCGTTCGGGTCTTTCTTGG
>CBDTYC010000314.1:0-3149 GCA_965364495.1 uncultured Yoonia sp.
GACAGGAATGCCAAAGGTGTGATCAGAAAGTTAGAGATCGCAGAAAGCTGGTCAAATTTATTTGCATAGATGCCAGCAATCATCCCAAGCCCGCCCATCAGCACCGACCCCAAGAACACAAAGATCAACACCCAAGCGGGGTTTTGCATGCCAACATCCAGAAAAAGCGCGGCCCCGACCGCGATAACAACGGCCACCAGAGCACCGCGCGCGACAGCCCCCCCGATATAGCCCGCAACCAGTTCGGCAGCAGAAAGCGGCGGCATCAAAGTATCAACGATATTGCCCTGCACTTTGGCCGATGCAAGGCTGGACGAGGTATTCGCAAAAGCATTCTGGATTACCGTCATTGTCAAAATGCCGGGTGCCAGAAAGGTGATGAACGGAACCCCCATCACATCGCCCCGTTGTGACCCGATCGCAATTGTAAAGATCATCAGGAACAATCCGGCATTGATCAGCGGGGCCATAACCGTCTGCGACCAGACATTCATGAAGCGGCTGATCTCGCGGCGCACCAGCGTCCATGTGCCAAGCCAGTTTACGCGCCCGAAGCGGCGGACACCCATTTGGGTTGGTTCGCGCATGTCCATTGTCCCCTTTTCCAGTGCCTGTGACATAGCGGATTTGCCGCGAAAGGCCAGACACCAGACGTAGGGTCGCCGTCATTCTTATGATACACAAAGGTGCGAAAGATCAGAACTTGCCGAAAATCCCTGCGCGCTGGCTTCACATCACTCCGCGCAATGACTAATATAGACGGGACGAGATAAAAATGACCCGATCGCCTGTGCGCATCCGGTCAATAAATTCAAAGGAATTCATATGTCCTGGACAGACGAGCGCGTTGAGACGCTCAAAAAGATGTGGGGCGAAGGCCAGTCAGCCAGCCAGATCGCAAAAGAGCTGGGCGGCGTGACACGCAACGCGGTCATCGGCAAGGTGCACCGGTTGGGTCTTTCCAACCGTGCGGGGTCTGGCGGCGCCGCAGCCAAAACTGCGCCCAAGGAAAAACCGGCAGCAGCCGCAGCGCCGGCAGCGGCCGCAAAACCTGCTGTCAAACCGGCCCCCAAGCCAAAGGCTGCGACGACACTGCCTGCCGTGAAGGAAGAAGTTGAACTGGACGAGAACGGCATCCCGATCTCTGCCGCGCGCCGCGCGATTATTCCTGCCGGTCAGCCATTGCCGCCCCAGCCTTCGGCAAACGAGATCAGCCCGGAGGCATTGGCGAAAGTCAGTGAAGTCGAAAAGACCGCAAAGCGCATCAGCTTGATGGAATTGACTGAAAAGACCTGCAAATGGCCGGTCGGCGATCCCGCAACCGAAGATTTCTGGTTCTGCGGGTTGGCAGTCCAACAGGGCAAACCTTATTGCGAAGCGCACGTTGGCGTGGCTTTCCAGCCGATGTCTTCCCGGCGCGACCGCCGCCGCTAGATCAGCGCACGACCTTAGGGGGACCATGATCCACCCAACCTGAACGAAGGCCACTTTCACCAAGGTGGCCTTTTTTCTTTGCGTTTTTTCGGCTGTGGGTACACCTTATCCCCCCAATTGAAAGGATCGACCTATGCCCCAGTTCATCATGACGTATCACGGCGGCACCAAGCCCAAGACGCCTGAAGAAGGCCAAGCGCACATGCAGCGGTACATGGAATGGATCGGTAATCTGGATGCGGTTGTCCCGCAGCAGCCGCTGAAAGGCAGCGAAGTACTCGGCTCTAAGGAGATCACAACAATGATGGGCTATACCATCATCAACGCCGATGACATGGACGCCGCACGTGCCATCGCACAAAGCTGTCCATTCCTTGAAATGGACGACAGCGCCATGCAGTTGAGCGAATTGTTGGTCATGGGCTAGGCCCGGCTATTGAAACGGCGGCGCGGAGACACACATCACATCTGATACCTCAAATGTGAACGGACCCTCCATGCCTAATACAGCTTTGATCACCGGTGCCTCGTCGGGCATCGGACGCGAGTTTGCGCGCTACCACGCAAAAAGCGGGGGCGACCTGATTATTACGGCCCGCCGCGCAGACGCGTTGGAGGCGCTCAAGTCCGAGCTTGAAGCGGCGCATGGTGTGAAAGTCACCGTTGTGGCCCTTGATCTGGGCGCGCCTGACGGTGCCGGGCAGCTTTATGCCGCCACCAAAGACCACAAGATTGATATTCTTATCAATAATGCAGGGTTCGGCGGCCAAGGCGCGTTCACTGACCGCGATCTTTCCGCAGACCTTGCGATGATCGACCTGAATGTCAAAGCGCTGGTGTCGCTAACCCATATGGTCGCCAAAGATATGGTTGCGCAGGGCGGTGGAAAAATCCTGAACGTCAGTTCAACCGCCGCCTATATGCCGGGGCCGTTGCAAGCGACCTATTTCGCAACCAAAGCCTATGTCAGCAGCTTTAGCCAAGCACTTGATAGCGAATTGCGCGACAAGGGTGTGACCGTAGCCGCGCTCGAGCCGGGCTTTGTGGCAACCGAATTTGCCGCAACGGCCAATCTGGAAGGCACAGGACTGGCCGCCCAAAAAGGATCGACGCCCGATGTGGTGGCCAAATTCGGCTATGACGCAATGATGCGTGGCCAATTGCGGGCAATCAATGGAGGCCAGTTGCGGTTTTACCTGAATTGGTTGATGCCGTTGATGCCACGGCGGGCCACGCTGAACATGATGAAAAAGATGCAGACGAAGTAACCCGCTTCCCACGCCGCATTGCCCGCGCTATATGCGCCACATGACACAAAACCCGCCAAACCTGCGCCCCGACCTCGCACCCAAAGCCAAAATCACCGCACAGCCCCGTGACGGCCAGCCGACCATCGGCATGGTCAGTCTTGGCTGCCCCAAGGCGCTGGTCGATAGCGAACGCATCCTGACCCGCCTGCGCGCCGAAGGCTACGCGATCAGCCCCGACTATGCGGGCGCTGAAGCCGTGATCGTGAACACCTGCGGGTTCCTCGATAGCGCCAAGGCCGAAAGCCTTGATGCCATTGGCGAGGCCTTGCGCGAAAACGGCAAAGTGATCGTTACCGGCTGTCTGGGCGCCGAGCCTGACTACATCCGCGAACACCACCCGCAAATTCTGGCGGTGACCGGCCCGCATCAGTACGAACAGGTGCTGGACGCGGTGCATGCCAACGT
>CBDTYC010000315.1:0-3138 GCA_965364495.1 uncultured Yoonia sp.
CCCATCCTATCATCGCGGACGCGACAAAAGAACGCATCCTTCTTGGCGTAGAAGCTGATGTGCCGGTCTTTGCCGCGGATCTATCAGGTTGGGCGCCTGCGATTCTTGATGATGCCGCTTTGGGTGGTTTTCTTGATCCCACAGAGCAGGAACACCCCGCGCTAGAAGGTGGTGTCTTTGCAGAACTGCGGGCGATCATGACGCGTCTGTCGGCACGTGATGCGGAACTCGCCGCGACGGCAAAGGCGGTGATGGGCTGGCACCTTTCGCACCGTTTTTGTGCCCGCTGCGGTGCTGAAAGTGCATTTGCGATGGCTGGCTGGCAGCGCGACTGTGTGGCCTGCGACGGGCATCATTTTCCGCGTACTGACCCCGTTGTCATAATGCTGATCACGCATGGCAACTCTGTCCTGCTTGGCCGCTCGCCTGGTTGGCCCGAAAACATGTATTCGCTGCTTGCCGGATTTGTTGAACCGGGCGAAACGATCGAGGCGGCCGTGCGCCGCGAGGTTTTTGAAGAATCCGGCATTCGTGTGGGCCAGGTGACCTATCTGTCCAGCCAACCTTGGCCTTTTCCGGCATCCTTGATGCTTGGCTGCGCAGGCGAGGCGCTGAATACGGAACTGACGATCGATCCCAATGAAATCGAAGATGCAATTTGGGTCACGCGTGAAAATATCGCGTTGGCCTTCACGGGAAATCACCCTAAGCTGCTGCCTGCACGCAAAGGGTCGATTGCACATTTCTTGCTAGAGGCCTGGTTGTCTGACCGGCTGGATTAAGCGTCTTTTGGGAACCATCTGAATGAAGTTCAGCACACGTGAAGATATTGAAGCGCCAATCAACTATGTGTTTGCGCAAGTTAGTGATTTTGCGGCCTTCGAGCGGCGCGCAATGCGTCAGGGCGCCGATGTGATCCGCAAGCCCGAAGACGCTGTGGCGCAGGGCACTGTTTGGGATATCAAATTCAATTTCCGTGGCCGCGATCGCAAGGCAGAGGCCGTGTTGACCTTACTTGATCAGCCGCAAGCTTTCACAATCGATAGCGCGTCGGACGGTCTGAATGCCTCGACGGAAATCGAGTTGATTGCCCTGTCCCAGACCCGCACACGTGTTCTGGTCAGTTTTGATTTGCGTGCCAAGACGTTGACGGCGCGGCTGTTGGTGCAATCGTTGAAGTTGGCAAAGTCGAAAATGACCAAGCGCTTTAACGGGCGTGTCTTGGACTTTGCAGAAGAAATCGAAGACCGTTACCGCCGCGACGCCTAGCTTGCTTTTTCATGCCGCCGTGCAGCCGCAGGGTAAACGCCCATGACATGCAGGTGGTCGGTGAAATACCCCAGTTCTTCCAGCGCCAACTGCACGTTGGCATCATCGGGGTGCCCTTCGATTTCTGAATAGAACTGGGTTGCAGTGAATTCGCCATCGACCATGTAGCTTTCGAGCTTTGTCATGTTCACACTGTTGGTCGCAAAACCGCCCATCGCTTTGTATAGCGCGGCGGGGATGTTGCGTACCCGAAACACAAAGCTTGTCATCATGCCGAATTCGCCACGACGGGTATAATCAGGATCGCGGGCCATGATCAGGAAACGGGTCGTGTTGCGCGCGTGGTCCTCGATGTGGCGCGCCAGAACTTTGAGGCCGTAAATGTCAGCCGCAAGTTCGGACGCCAATGCGGCCTTGCTCAGATCATCACCAGAGGCCACTTCGCGCGCAGCGCGTGCATTGTCCGAACTGGTGCGCCCTATGATGTCATGATCGCGCAGGAAGCGCCCGCATTGCGGTAGAATAACGGGGTGGCCGTGTGCCTCTTTGATGTCGCCCAGTTCTGCCTCTGGTTTGCCCAGCAAATTGACATGCACACGCACAAAGGTCTCGTCGACAATATGCAGGCCGCTTTCGGGCAGCAGCGAGTGAACATCGGCGACACGCCCATAGGTCGAATTTTCGACTGCGATCATGCCAAGATCAGCGTCGCCGCTGCGCACGGCCTCAATTGCAGATTCGAAAGTACCACACGGAAGGGGCGCGAAATCGGGGCGGGCGGTGACGCAGGCTTCGTGCCCGTAGGCACCCAATTCGCCTTGAAATGCGATTTTCCGAGACATTTTTGTGACCTCCTTGCGCATGCCCGATAAAAAAGGGGCGTTAGAACGGGGCAGTATACCTTGCAACTCGGTGTGGGAAGCGGATAGATAACCGCAAATATTGGAACGGAATGGAACGCGACATGTTCGACACAATGACAACGACGAAAGTGATTGGTGCACTTTGTGGTACTTTTCTTGTCTATTTGCTGGGCGCTTGGCTGGCAGAAGAAGTTTATCACTCTGGTGGCCACTATGGTGAGCAAGCATATGTGATCGAAGTTGAAGGTGCCGAAGGCGAAGCCGAAGAAGATGCCGTTGAAGTCGATTTCGCGGTCGTCATGGCATCTGCCAGTGCTGCCGACGGCGAAGGCCTGTGGCGCGCTTGCCGTTCATGCCACGCACTTGAATCCGGCCAGCACGGTACTGGCCCCGCTCTTTACGGCGTCGTAAACCGCCCTGTGCAGTTCTACGGTGACTTCAACTACTCGGGCGCATTGGCCGAGGTCGTCGACGTCTGGACGCCAGAGCATTTGAACGGCTTCCTTGAAAACCCCCGTGGTTATGCGCCCGGTACCGCAATGAGCTATAACGGTATGCGCAGCGTCGAAGACCGCGCAAATCTGATTGCCTATCTGGCAACCATTGGCGGCTAATCCAAAACGCAATGCGTAATTCTAGGGCCGCTCCTTTGGGGCGGCCTTTTTTCATGCATGTTTTCGACGACACACGGGCAGATCACGGAAACTCAACTTGAAAGTTTGCCAAACTGTCCTTTTAGTTCATTTACTACGGTACACGACCAACCACGGAGAGAATGATGCAAAATCGTCCCAAGGCCCAAGCCATAGCCGCACAACGTGATGCCCGCGACCGCGTGGCGAAACGATGGGTGCTCGGGTCCGTGATTGGTGTTGCAGCACTTTGGGCCGCATCGGAGGTTTTTGCCGAAGCCCATGAAACGGTTGTCCAAAGCCACGGCTACGTGAACTTTGGCGAACTGAAATACGGGCCCAATGAAATTCTGGACTACGTGAACCCCGACGCG
>CBDTYC010000316.1:0-3136 GCA_965364495.1 uncultured Yoonia sp.
GCATGGAATACACCATGGACTATGTGACCGAAGTTGATCCGCTTGATGAAGTTGTCGAACAAGCTGGTGCACGGGTGATGATCGCACCGATGGCGCAAATGTTCCTTTTCGGGACCGAGATCGACTACGAAGTGTCCTTGCTCGAATCCGGATTCAAGTTCCGCAATCCGAACGTGGTTGACGCCTGCGGATGCGGCGAGTCGATCAAATTCAACGAAAACATCGCGGCAAGCTAGTGGCTGTCGCGGAAGCAGATATCGCTTTCGCCCTTGATTTGTTTTCCGATCTTGGGGGCCTTACGTCGCGCAAGATGTTTGGCGGGATGTGCATCTATCATCATGGCACTGTCTTTGCCCTGCTCAGCAGTGACGGCACCCTATACCTGAAAGCCAAAAACGAAATGGCTGCCGCGCTTGCCACGTCGGGTGATCAATTTCACAACATGCCCTATTGGTCCGTTCCCATGTCTGCCCTTGACGATCCGCAAGAGGCCTGCACACTGGCCAGACGCACACTTGCCACGCTCAATTGAAGGACGCTGATATGCCGCGCAAACTTGCCGCTGGGAACTGGAAAATGAACGGGCTAACCGCAAGTCTGGACACGCTGCACACCTTGGCCGACCGTCATGTTGACGCAACTGTGGACATTCTGATCTGCCCGCCTGCAACACTTATCTCTGCTTGCAGGAATTTGCCGATCAGCGTGGGCGGACAGGACTGCCATGCAAAAGAATCCGGCGCACATACCGGTGATATCAGTGCTGAAATGCTGGCAGATGCAGGTGCAAAAGCTGTACTGACCGGCCATTCCGAGCGCCGCGCAGATCATGGCGAAACGAATGCCGATGTGGCCGTGAAATCCATCGCAGCTTATCGTGCGGGCCTCCAAGCCATCATCTGCATCGGCGAAACACTCGCACAACGCGAAGCAGGCACAACGCTTGATGTCATTGATCAACAACTTGATGGTTCGATACCAGAGGCGGCCACCGCGACCAACACGGTTATCGCCTACGAGCCTGTTTGGGCAATCGGGACCGGCAAAGTGCCGACGATAGAGCAGATCGCAGAGGTTCATGCCCATATCCGGATGCGCCTAGAGGCGCGCTTTGGCGACGGATCCGATTTTACGCTGCTTTATGGTGGTTCGGTCAAAGGCAGCAATGCCGCCGAAATCTTTGCTGTGCCGCACGTGAACGGCGCGCTTGTGGGCGGTGCCAGTCTGAAAGCTGATGATTTCTCGCCAATTATCACGGCACTCGAGAACGCCTAATCGCTTGGCCTGTGCAAAACGTCACGCAGCTGTTTCACCGCAGTTTCGATGTCCTTGATGACCGCGTCTGCGCCAACCAGTGAACTGATGTTCGGGTAATGGTCCAGAATATTGCCTGCCACCACGACATGCGACAAGGGGTGCGAAATCCGCAACGCCAGAACAAGTCGGGTCAAAGGCTCGATCATGGTGTCAGAGTTGGCGACAAGCACAATGGCGCGATAGCTGCGCCGATCTGAGTGATCAACCAACATATCGTGATCCAAGCCGACCATCATATCGACATCCCAACCTTCACGTCGGAAAATGTCGGTGGCGATCTCGATCCCCAAAGTATGCGTCTTGCCCGGAACCAAGGCAAACATCGCCGGATGTTCGTCACGGTCCTTGATGATCGACGGCGCAATCACATGGCGCAACCCACGGATGATCCGGTAAAGCTTTCCGCTGGCCAAGGTGACGTCCATGAACGATATTTCGTCCTCCAGCCATAGTTGTCCAAGACGCCTGGCCGCACCCGCAACATAGCTGAGGTAAATCACCTCTATGTCAGTGCTTTCTCTGCGCATATTCAGAATGAACTCATCTGCCGCGTGATCCTCAGACGACAAAAGCGCATAACAAAGCGCAGCTATTTTATCCCCTGTCGGAAGATCGTTTCTTTTCACATGACTGGGCATTCGAAACGCAAGCCGCCTCACTACCTCGCGCAGTAATTTATCGCTGACCAGCCGAAACTGTTGTTCGGCTTTCTCCTATTCCAAACGGTTAAACGCTTTATCGCCCAATGACGCCTTGGCCATGAACGCCCCTTCTCTGATGGCAATTGAATGCACGTGACTAGCAACCGTGGCGCAATTGGCTGTATCCAACTGCATGCAGGTCAACATGGTTTGTTGCTTACAAAGCGTGTCAGAACGTCGCGGTTTTATCTTGTGCACCGCACCGATCTAACTACCTGAGAACGCCTGCTTCTGCGCGGGCTTGCATTCATGACGGGGCTGCGACAAAGCTGGCAAATGCAAAATATCAGCCAGTCACCCACGGATCCAGACTTCGTCCAGAACCCCTACCCGTTCTACGATCGCGCACGCGACTTGGGCGACTTTGTCTGGTGGGATGACTACAATATGGCCTGCGCCGTCAGCCATAAAACGGTGCATGCGGTTTTGCGCGACAGGCGCATGGGCCGCGAATGTCCGCCCGAGTTGGCGCCGGATGTTCCACCGCATCTGCAACCGTTCTACGATGTCGAAGCCCATTCAATGCTGGAACTTGAACCGCCCCGCCACACGCGCTTGCGGGCCTTGGTGCTGCGTGCATTTACCAGCCGTACGATCGCCGCAATGGCACCCGACATACGTGCATTGTGCCACAGCCTGATCGACGACTTCCCTTCCGGACCTTTCGACTTGCTTACAACCTATGCGCAACCTGTCCCTGTCGTCATAATATCGCGGCTGTTGGGGGTACCCGAGGACCGCGCAGATGATCTGGTACGTTGGTCCAACGCGATGGTCGCAATGTACCAAGCCCGCCGGACGCGCGAAATCGAAACTGACGCAATCGCCGCAACCAATGACTTTGTGGCCTTTATGCGCGGCTACATAGCCAAGCGGCGCAAGACGCCAACCGACGACCTGATCTCGACCCTGATCGCGGCAGAGGCTGACGGCGAACGTCTAAGCGAGGACGAGTTGATCACGACATGCATCCTGCTGCTTAACGCGGGCCACGAGGCCACAGTGCACACACTTGGCAATGGTACAAAAACGCTGTTGCAGCACGGTGTTGTCGAGATTTCAGATGCGTCAGTCGAAGAGATCATCCGCTATGACCCGCCCCTGCATATGTTTACGCG
>CBDTYC010000317.1:0-3128 GCA_965364495.1 uncultured Yoonia sp.
GCGGGCCACATCTTCACGGACGGTCTGCAACGCAACAGCGACAACCTGCCGTGACATCGCCTCGTCTATGGGTGAGAGGCGGTCAAGACCAAGTCGACCGATTACCCACCGAAGCGTCGTACCTTGCACGATCAGCGTAAATAAGGTGAAGCCCGTCGCCAGAATACCGACAAGGCGTTTTATCTCGATCGGCACGCGAAAGCTTTCGGTGACAGCAAGCGCCAGTGCCAGCGTGACCGCCCCGCGCAGCCCGCCCCAAAGAATTGCCGCGCGATAGGGCCGATCGACGGGCGGCGAAACACGCAACATGGTCAGCAGTGGCAGCAACCCGAAAAGGATCACTGCGCGCGCTGCAATTGCCGCGATGATAATGACGCCGATCAGGGCGAAATCCCCGAGCCTGACACCCTCAAGCAGTCGGGGGATCAGAAGGGCCGCAAGGATAAAGATCAGCGCACCTGCCCAATGCGCAAGCAAATCCCAGACTTCACGCAGGTTTGCCCAGACTTGTGGTGGCAACCGACCGGGTCCAGCAAGGTTCAAGGTCAAACCAGCCGCAACAACGGCTATCACGCCGGATGCGCCAATACTTTGTTCTGCGCCGATATAGGCAAGATAGGGCAGCGCGACAGAGATCGATATCAGCGCGAGGTCATGACGACGGAACAACGCCATAATCCAGACTGCGATGCGTGCTGCCAACCAACCGGTCAAAGCGCCGCCCGCGATCAGAACCGGAAAGCGCGCCAGCGCATCGCCAAGTTCTGGGTCGGGGACCCCGAGCATCACAAACCCCATGAAAAGACCGAACAACGCGATGGCGGCGGCGTCATTCAACAGGCTTTCACCCTCAATGATCCGGGCAAGCCTGCGTGGCGCAGAGATCGACCGGAAGATCGAGACCACCGCCGATGGATCGGTTGTCGACACAATCGCTCCGATCAAAAGGCAGGCGGCCAGCGGTAGTGCGCTGGCCCATGACAAGGCGTAGCCGACACTTAGCGTGGCGACGACCACTGCAACGACTGCAAGGACAAGAATTGGGACCCAGTCGTCCAGCATCCGGCGCAGATCCATGCCCAGTGTCGCTTGGAACAGCAAGGTGGGAAGAAAAACATATAGAAAGACGTTTGACCGTATCGGCAGGCCAAGCATTGCTTTGGCCACGGAGTTCAGCGCGTCCGTCAGATCGGTGCGCAGGAAAAACGTCGCACTCAGACCGATTAGAATGCCCAGTACGGCAAGAATAACGCTGTACGGCAGACGCAAACGTGCCGCCAGCGGCTCGGCGATGCCAACGACAAGGAAGAGCGATGCAATAACTGCCGTGACCAAGACAATATCCATGACAAGCGAATATCAGGTTCACAGGCTTTTGGAACATCACACTTGCGCTGCACCATCAAAGTGATCGGCTGCCGCGACGCATCGCCAGCGAAACATGCATTGCCAGTCCAACCTGCCCGTCTGTGCGTCATCAGGCGGCGGCAATTACAGACACCGCGCGGACAGGGCCAGCAATCGTCGCAGAAGCTTGATCATTGTCAATCGCCGACAACTTTGCAGTCTTTAGGGTGGCAATCAAAAGGGCCACTTTGCGATGAACTTGAAATCCAAAAGAAGAGAACTTCAAGGTGTGAACGGCGCAGTAGGGCTAGCCGTTGGCTTGGGTGGCTACGTCGGTCATCTCTACTCTGCAGCGTCGGCTACGTTTTTCATGTTCGCGATATGGATTGTTGGTGCCACGCTGATCAACTTGCTGACCGACCCGCCCGATCAAAGGTAGTTGGCGCAAGTAACTGGTTCGCCAAGCCGGGGCGCGCTGACCCGATCCCACATAAGGCGGCGGAACTGCCAGCCACAGGTAGCTACGGCAACATGAAACGGGCCCACTGCCCATCCGGGCGCTCTCTGCCTGTGAAGATGTAAGGCACTGCGTCCCAGCAAAGCGCGGAATCATAGAAGTTGTCTAAAACCCAAGTGCCTTTGCTGGATTCGACGAGCAACACCGCATGCGGAAAGAACTGCACTTCATGAAAGACAGTTGCCATTGTGAGCGACGCACTTGGAAAGCCAGCAGCGACCAGCCGCCGGCGCTTTTCCAGTGCGATATCCTCGCAATCCCCTTTGCAGTTGCGGGGGTAATTCCATTCGTCCTCAAGCCCCAGGGCCTCGCTGTCGGAAACGAATGCGATCTCTGCATTGACCGCAGTGTTGATTGCATCAATCCGCGCGCGAACGTCTGGCGTCCATGATATGAGGCTATCACCTTCAAGCACGCACGCGCGCTCATTGTTTAGACAGAAGTCTATGTAACCCTGCGGAGGTGACCCGACGCTTGCCACCGAGAAATCCGTCTGGCTGCACCGAGGCTCTGCCCAAAGACCGGTCGGCGCGATGAGCATGAAACTCACCACCAGACCCCTACATGCCACTCCACCGTTTGTTGCCATGATCTGAAACTAGCACAGTGTACGGCCTTTCGGCGAACAAATCTGTATCTTGCTGCGCCCACTCGGCCGAGGGCAGCTGGAATTGACAATTCTCAAATGCAATCGCCGACCTGCACATAGACTTCCACTCGGGCAGCGGGTCACTTCGGTCCCGTTCGCGCCAAGAAATCCTGAGCAGCTAGGAGATCTCGACATGAAACACAGCAACGCCAAAAGACATTTGATAGCAGCTTTGGTCTTGGCCACTAGTCCGGTCTTCGCCGAAGTCGCAGGCGAACATGAATTCACCGTCGCTTGTGCAGGTTGCCACGGCGAAAGTGCAATGGGTGACGGGCCACTTGCTGACCTTCTGAATATTGCCACACCTGGCTTGTTGGGACTGTCCCAAGCCAATGACGGCGAGTTTCCGTTTGAGGCCGTCCTAATGACAATCGACGGGCGTGACGGAATAAGGGCACATGGCAGCACAATGCCGATCTGGGGCGAGCGGTTTCACGCCTCCGCGACAAGCCAGCGTGGAGAAACCGCAGATATGGTGGCCCGCGGGCGCATTCTGTCTCTTGTCTACTATCTGCAGTCTATCCAGGAGTAGCGGTCGAAAATTGAATTGCGTTTCGACCGGCAATTCAGTCGTTCAAATTGCAGAAACACCGATAACAAGCGGATGAAGGGCCA
>CBDTYC010000318.1:0-3111 GCA_965364495.1 uncultured Yoonia sp.
GCGGTCCATTGATGTGAGCAAGATCTCTCCGGCCCCTTTTTCGACAACGGTACGAGCGAATTCGACGGCATCAATCCCTGTCGCGCGGCGCCCGCCATGTGTGAAAATTTCCCATTTGCCGGGCGCTACGGTCTTTGCATCGATTGCGACAACAATGCACTGCGAGCCGAATCGTTCTGCGGCTTCGGCGACGACATCGGGGTTTGCGACAGCCGCAGAGTTGAAGCTGACCTTGTCGGCCCCGGCCAGCAGCAGGGCGCGCACATCATGATGCGTCCGCACACCACCCCCGATGGTCAGTGGCATAAAGCACTGTTCCGCCGTGCGGGTAACAAGATCGAACATTGTGCCGCGGTTTTCCTCGGTCGCCATGATATCAAGAAAGCAAAGCTCGTCTGCGCCCGCCGCGTTATAGGCGATTGCGGCGTCGACAGGATCGCCTGCATCAATCAGATCAACAAAGTTCACGCCTTTCACCACGCGGCCCTCGGCGACGTCAAGGCAGGGAATGATACGTGTTTTTAGCATATGCACTGTCTAGGCTGCCGCTGCCTGCACGGCAAGCGTTTGGGGGTGAGTGTCATGGCCAAGGTGTCGCGGGTCAGCGAAGTGCCGCCAAGGCAGCGTTCAGATCAATGGCGCCATCATAGAGCGCGCGACCAGAGATCGCACCAGAGATTACACCTGTCGCCTTGAGCGCGGCGAGGTCAGCCATAGACGACACACCACCCGATGCGATGACAGGGATAGTCACAGCACGCGCCAAATCAGCGGTTGCGTCAATGTTTGGCCCCTTCATCGCCCCGTCGCGCAGGATGTCGGTATAGATGATTGCGGCGATCCCAGCGTCCTCGAACGACTTGGCAAGGTCGGTGACCATCACATCGGTTTCTTCGGCCCAGCCACGTGTGGCGACGCGGCCATTGCGGGCATCAAGCCCGACGGCGACCTGGCCCGGAAACGCCTTGGCGGCTTCGCGCACCAGACCCGGGTTCTCAACGGCGACCGTGCCAAGAATCACGCGGGCAAGACCCTTGTCCAGCCACCGCTCGATCGTGGCCATGTCGCGGATGCCACCACCCAACTGTGCAGGACCAGGGCATGCCTTCAGGATCGCCTCGACCGGGGCAGCGTTGACGGGTTCTCCTGCAAATGCACCGTTGAGATCCACAAGGTGCAACCATTCGCATCCCGCATCGACAAAGGCTTTGGCCTGCGCGGCAGGATCTTCGTTGAAAACCGTTGTTTGCGCCATGTCCCCATGTACCAGCCGCACGGCATTTCCGTCTTTAAGGTCAATGGCTGGATATAGGATCATAGTGGCACCTGTTTTGCGTTTGTGGGGTTTATGCATGGCGGGCGGTGGATTGCAACGTCTTGTCCCGACCCAACGTTATTGTTGCGAGGGTGGCATCGCGGCGCGCATAACTCGCGCATAACTCAGGGAGGAAATGAGTATGAAGAAGCTATTGATGATCGCGGCATCGCTTTTTGCCTTTTCGACTGCCGCAACGGCGCAAGAAGCTGCCATTGGTGTTTGGCAAACTGAAGTGGATGACGGGGCCTATGCACATATCACAATCGCACCTTGCGGTGATGCGGTTTGCGGCGTGATCAGCCGTACCTTCAACGCTGACGGTGAATACCAGTCCGAAAACATCGGCAAGACTTTGGTGATCGACATGGTCCCGCAAGGTAGCGGCGCGTATGAAGGTCAGGTCTGGCGTCCATCCAACAACAAGCTCTACATCGGCAAGATGGATGTAAGCGGCGATGCGTTGCGCTTGCGTGGCTGCGTCGCTGGTGGATTGCTTTGTTCAAGCCAGAACTGGGCGCGTATCAGCTAGACCAACGATATAGCTTGCGAAAGGCCTCTGCTTTGCGGGGGCCTTTTTTGTTGAAGTGTTTGCAGACATTTTGTGGGCAAGATGGTAGCTTGGCGCCATGCGTGTCTTTACTTCTCTTTTCCAGATATTGGCTGTCATCGTCTTGATTGGCGGGGCCTTGTTGGCCCTGACATCGGGCTCCGGTTTCGGCGCAGATAGGCCAAACGACGCCGCTTTGTTGAAAGGCGAGGGCGTTCTGGACGGTTTGACCTTCACCACCGTGCTGGCCCCGCAAGGCAAGCCCGGCGAAATCCGCGATGCGATGTTTTTCCGTGAGGGGCAGTTGTTGTCTTTGGAATGCGAGGACCGTTGCAACTATCCTGCCTCGGCATATTTTTCCCGCGTGGTCGAAGGCGGCCATGAATTTGTCGTCGAGGCATGGTGTCCGACAAAAGATGCAAACATGATCTGGCGTGGACGAATTAAAGGGGACACGGTCTCGGGCACGGTAACGTGGTCTGTCAGACGGTTTTATTGGACTGTCGGCACAGTCCTTGAATTCAGCGGAAATCTATCAACAGAGGCCGAGGTTGCAGCTTGGCGCCCTTGATCCGCTGGGCTTTGCGCGGTCTTGTCCTTGCTGGATTGATTGTCGGCGGGCATGAAATAATCGGTGTGGTCACGTCATGGCTGGACATCGCCCTTTTGCCGCACACCGAAGATATGCTTCATCGTGCAATTGTTTCAGGAACGGCAGTCTATGTCGTGTTGATGGCCATTCCGTTTGTGCCGGGGGCCGAAATTGGGTTCACACTGCTGACGGCGATGGGTGGTGCGCTTGCGCCGCTGATCTATCTGGCGACGGCGGCCAGTCTGATGGTCGCTTTCTTGATTGGTCGTCTCTTGCCACCGGCGCTTTTGCACAAAGGGCTTTCGGGCATGGGTCTTGAACGTGCAGCAGCGTTTGTTCAGGAAACGTCGGAAATGACGACCGATGACTTGCAAGCCAAGCTGCTGTCGATGACAGGGGGCAAGTCTGGCTGGCTTTTACGGTACAGATATGTGGCGCTGGCACTGGCGGTCAATATGCCCGGCAATGTTGTCTTGGGCGGCGGCGGCGGGATCGCCCTGATGGCAGGCGTCAGCCGGTTATTCAGCCCTCTCGCGTTCTTGCTTACGATCCTTGTTGCTGTGCTGCCCGTGCCACTTCTTTTCTTCTTGGGAAGCCTGTGAACTGCGGCGGTTCAGCGCAACCCCGTTTCTTCCAGCAGCCCTTTCCGTTTGG
>CBDTYC010000319.1:0-3092 GCA_965364495.1 uncultured Yoonia sp.
CCGCGATCCACACCGTGCTTGGAGCTGGTCCTGTGGCCGGAAAGACAGTTCTGGTCAGTGGCGGCGGCGGCACAGTTGGCAGGTTAGCGGTCCAGATTGCCGCAACTGCTGGCGCGAAAGTTATTGCCACTTGCCACGGACAAGCAGACAGCAGCGCAGCAATGGCTGCAGGTGCGGATGCTGTCCTTGACTACCGCTCTGACACGCTGGCCGACGATATCCTTGATGCGACGGGCGGCGTTTTGATCGATCACGCGGTCGAGGTCGAGTTCGGCCAAAACATCGACACGCTGACCAAAGTCATTTGCGAAGGCGGGCGGATCGTTGCGTATGGGTCGGCACGCGACATGGCGCCGACCTTGCCGTTCTATCCGCTGATGTTCAAAGCCGTGTCGATCGATCTGACCTTGGTCTATTTGCTGCGCAAAGAGGAACGGTCCGCAGCGATTGAAAATCTGAACAGCATGCTTGCGCAAGATGCGCTTGATTTGCGTGTAGCGGAAACCTTGCCGCTGGCGGATTGCGCAAAGGCGCATGACATCGTTGCTGCTGGTGATCGGGCCGGATCAATCATCCTGACAATGTGAAAAGGGCGGCATCACTGCCACCCCATCAAAGTTCAGGTGATGGCATCAAGCAGTGTCTCGCCTGCCGAAATCTCGCATACGCCGCGTCCAAGTTCTTCGTTGAAGATTTTGACAACGCCATCCTCGACCAACATCGCATAGCGCTTTGAGCGATCAACATATCCAGCGGGCTTGGCGCTAAAATTCATGCCAATCGCTTTGGTGAACTCGCTTTCCGCGTCAGCGAGCATCGTAATTCCGGCGGCTATTGCACCGGTATCATCGCCCCATGCTTTCATCACGAACGGGTCGTTGACAGACAGGCAGATAATTTCGTCCACACCATTGGCTTTGAACGCTTCAGCCGTGCGAATGAAGCTGGGAACATGCGCGGTTGTGCAAGTGCTTGTGTATGCTCCGGGTAGTCCAAAAATCACAACTTTGCGGCCTTTGGTCTTGTCGGCCATCATGACCGGTTCGGGCCCTTCATCGCCCATCACCAGCAAGGTTGCGTTTGGTAGAGTATCGCCTGTCGTGATTGTCATATGCGGTGTCCTTGTTGGCAATTGTATCACTTGTCGCTTCACATATAGAGTGCCAGAAGCCAAGAACCAGATATTCAAAGGTAATCTTTATGACCCATGTAGTTGTCGTTGGCGCAGGCCAAGCTGGCGCGTCACTTGTCGCAAAACTGCGCAGCACCGGGTTTGAAGGTCAAATCACGTTGATCGGTGCGGAAAAGGTGCCACCGTATCAGCGCCCGCCGCTGTCTAAAGCATACCTTCTAGGGGAAATGGCCGAAGAACGCCTTTATCTGCGTCCGGCAGAGTTCTACGCCGATCACGGCATCACTTTGCGCCTTGATACACGTGTGACAGAAATCGACAGAGCCGCAAAAACGATCACTCTGGATGACGGCGAAAAACTTGCTTATGACCAGCTTGCGCTGACAATGGGGGCGCACCCGCGCACCTTGCCTGCTGCCATTGGCGGTATGCTGAACGGTGTTTTTGCCGTCCGCGATCTGGCCGACGCAGATGCAATGGCCCCGCATTTCACCGCAGGCAAACGCGTTCTCATCATCGGCGGCGGTTACATCGGGCTGGAAGCTGCGGCAGTCGCTTCAAAACTGGGGCTGACGGTGACGCTTGTTGAAATGGCCGACCGTATCTTGCAGCGTGTGGCTGCCCCTGAAACGTCCGACTATTTCCGCGCTTTGCACCGTGCGCACGGCGTCGACATCCGCGAAGGTGTGGGGCTGGATCGGCTGATCGGCGACGACCGAGTCACGGGTGCGGTCTTGACTGACGGAACCGAGATCGAAATCGATTTTGCCATCGTGGGCGTCGGCGTGAACCCTGCCACGGTACTTGCCGACAGCGCAGGGTTAGCTGTGGGCAACGGCATCACCACGGACGACTACGGGCGTACGTCTGACCCGTCGATCTGGGCGGCTGGAGACTGCGCATCGTCGCAGTTTCACGGACAGACTATTCGCATTGAAAGCGTCGGAAACGCCATTGATCAAGCAGAAGCCGTCGCAGTCAATATTGCGGGTACCGCGCAACCGTATAAACCAAAACCATGGTTCTGGTCCGATCAGTACGACTGCAAATTGCAGATCGCAGGACTGAATATCGGCTACACGGACGTCTATGTCCGCCACGGCGATGCCGAGGGCGTTCAATCAAATTGGTACTATAGGGACAAGACGCTTCTTGCAGTCGACGCAATGAATGATCCGCGCAATTATATGATCGGCAAGCGCCTGATCGAAGCAGGGCGCAGCCCTGATCCCGCGCTGATCTTGGACCCCGCCACCGATATGAAGGCCCTGCTAAAACCGTGAGGATCATCGCAGGCACCCATCGTGGCACCGCATTGGCCGACGTCGGCAAGGGCGACGAGGCAGCGCATTTGCGCCCAACGACCGACCGCGTCCGCGAGAGCCTGTTCAACGTGTTGCAGGGCGGGCGGTTTGGCGATCCGATCAAACACAAACGGGTGCTGGACTTGTTTGCCGGCACCGGTGCGCTGGGGCTGGAGGCCCTATCGCGGGGGGCTGCTCATGTCACTTTCGTTGATAGCGGGCGCATTGCCCAAAGGCTGATCCGTGAAAACATTGCAAAGCTGCGCCGCCAAGACGATGCGGATTTACTTTGTATCGACAGTGCAAAGCTTCCTGCAGGGGTGGCCTGCGATTTGATCTTTCTCGATCCACCCTACGGCAAAAACCTGGGCCCAAAGGCGTTGTTGTCAGCCGTTGTGAACGGGTGGGTTGGCAAAGACGCCCTGATCGTTTGGGAAGAAAACCAGCCCCAAATCGCCCCTGCCGGATTCACCCGTCTTGAACAGCGCCGTTATGGTGACAGTTGGATTACGTTCCTGCGCCATCAACCGTGATTTGCGCTATCGCAGACTGGTTGCTAGACTTTGTGCATGACCGACATCACCAGTTTCACAGCTTTTCCGCCGCTTGCCCGCGACAGAGCCGCAAGCATGCGTTTGCCCGCACCTGCCCCATTC
>CBDTYC010000320.1:0-3071 GCA_965364495.1 uncultured Yoonia sp.
GTTTGCCCTTGCGGCGCTGACCGTGCTGGCCGGGGCCATATTCACGACGGTTGACTGGTGACTTTGGACGGCCCCAGATGTTTTCACCCATCCGGCGGTCGATTTTGTACTTGGCAGCGGTACGTTTAGTCATACGCTGATCTCCTTCTGTTATATTGCGAAGGGCGTTGTCCTTTTCGCGGATTTTGCCGCGCCGACAGGGTTCCGCTTGCGCGGTCCACCAACACCAATGAATTCGCGCGTTATATAAGGGATTCTTTGGGTGTCAACGGCCCATACTAAACGTGCTCAAGTGTCAGGCGAATGTGGCCTCATGAAAGTACATATTGCGTCTCATTGTGGACCAACTACAAGGTTATGACAGCCATAGGGGCAGTGATGAGGACGAAATTTGCTTGTTTTGTTACTTTCCGCGTTAACCAGTATGGCAGCATTATGGCTCGTAGCGCATCTGATGGTGAAGCGACGCTTTGCTTCATTGATCGCGGCTTTGCCTTCTACTCACAGATCCGCAATCGCTGTCCCGCCTGATGAGGACCAGCCGCCGCAACTTGTTGCCCTTTGTGTTGACCTCTTGCGCAAGTCCCATTGTACCGACCCTTATGACATGCTGACCCCCGCAGAACAGCGCATGGTGCTGCACGCACATGCCATCGACGCGGTCCCTGTCTGGATGTCGCACTACGCGGCTTTGTTTCTGACACGGTCAAACCGCGCTATTTTGGAACAGCTTCGGCAAATCAAATCCTCGCGGCCCGAACGCCAGAAGGAACATTATGGCGCTGTCAAAGCACTGTTGCGTTCCCGCTCTGAAAGCTAGAGACCTGCGGCAATGACCCAGCCGCAAAGCGCCACCCTTTTTCACTTTGCAGCCGCCTTTGCCACAGGTGGCCTGTTGTCGTTGATGGTTTTGTTTAACGGCACGCTGGCGACCTATGGGTCATTGTTCTTTGCCTCTTGGGTGCCACATCTGACCGGCACAATTGCAGCCCTACTGTTTCTTGCGGTTTTGCGACCCAAGCGGGCCGAAATCGCCCGCCCGCCCCTTTGGGTCTACCTTGGTGGCGTGTCAGGGGCCGTGACGGTCATGTTGACATCGGCTTCACTTAATAGCGCATTGGCGCTATCGGGCACGATCGCTCTGGGCTTGGCCGGACAGATGGTGTTCAGCCTTTTCGCGGATATGCGGGGGCTTTTCGGGTTGCCAAAAAGAATACCAGAGCCGCGCGACCATATTTCGCTGGCCTTCATCATCGCAGGCAGCCTGATCCTGATTTTTTTCGGAAGCGGCACATGATCTTTTCCGCCGGCCTTGCTATCCTCGCGGGTGTGCTGGTGTCCCTTAGCCGCCAGATCAACGGGCGACTTGCGCTGTCGACATCAGCAATGGAGTCATCGTTCTGGAACCATCTGGTCGGCTTGGCGTTCATTACCATTGTCGCCCTGATCGTTGGCGGGCTTTTCGCAGGCGAACCACAAGCAGCCCCTTGGTGGGCTTATCTGGGCGGTACGGTTGGCGTGATCTTTATCGCGGCAGGCAGCTGGTTGATTGCGCGGATCGGTGCAGCGCGTACGGCACTTCTGATAATCGCCGGTCAGATGGTGTTTGGCGTTTTGCTTGATGTCGCTATGGGCGCACCCGGTAATCTGTGGGCACGCGTCGTTGGGGTGTGTCTTATCCTTGCCGGAATGTGGGTAGCACATTCCGGCAAGAAAGCTGCTTAGTCGTCTTTGGCGGTATTCATCTGCTTGATGACAGCGATGCCCGAATTCCCAAGTTCGACTGTTGCAAACGGTCCGCCGATGCAAAGATTGGCAAGGTCTGCGTTGTCCAGAGGCGGCGATTTGGCAAAAATCTCTTTGGCGAATTGCTCGGCGTTGTCTTTGGGCCTGTAACCCAGATGCCGCGCTTTGGTGTTGTCCACCACAGCACGGTCATTGTCCGAAATGCCATAAACAATCGAAAAGCCGACAACGGGGCTGTCCACCGAGCGTTCTACCAGATGGATCAGATCATCATAGGATAGCCACGTCCCGATACTGCGGGCGTTTGTTGCCGGCGCACACGAAAAGATGCGCATACAGACACTCTCGATCCCGCGCTTGTCCCAGTAAAGGCTGGCAAGGTCTTCGCTAAAGCATTTGGCCAAACCGTAATAGGTGTCGGGGCGGTGCGGCACATCCAGCCCGATTGTGTCGGTCTTTTTGTGCATGCCGACGGCATGAACAGAACTGGCATAGACGACCCGCTTGACGCCATTGCGATAGGCCGCTTCCCAGACGTTGTAGGCGCCGATGATGTTGGATTGCAGAATGTCGTCCCAGGGGGCCTCGTCCCCGATAGCGCCGAAATGCACCACCATGTCAGCGCCCGAGAGCAGATCAACCATCGCATCAAGACTGGACAGGTCGGCCTTTATATAGGTTTCATTTGCAAAGAGCGTTCCCAGATCATCGGCCAGATCGGTTGTGACCAGTGCATCACACATTTTGCTGAGTGGCTCGCGCAACTTGGAACCAAGCTGGCCGGCGGCCCCTGTCAGGACAAGTTTCTTCATCGTAATTCCTTTGTACTGGCGTGGGGCCTAGATGACAGCTTTTTCCACGAATTTCTCGCCCCGTTCAATGCGGGCATAATCGAAGGGCGTCAAATCAAGCATGCGATATTCACCATAAGTTATCAGCTCTGCCGTACCGCGTCCCATCGCAGGGGATTGCTGGAACCCGTGGCCCGAAAATCCGTTGACAAAGATGAAGTTCTCGACGCGGCTATGCGGTCCAAGGATCGCGTTTTGATCAAAGGTGTTATAGGCATAATGCCCGGCCCACGAATTGCGCAGCTTGATCGCCTCGAACTGCGGGATGCGGTGGGCGATGGCAGGCCAGGCCTTTTCCTCCCAGATGGTGTGGTCTTGGACAAAATCATCATAATCAACAGCAGGATCATCATCGGGGGGGCAGCCGGCAAGATAGTACGTGCCGTCGGTGCGCACATCCACACCGGATGGGTCAATCGTAAGTGGCAAATCGCGATCGAGAGGCTTTTCGGCCTCGAAGATGAACGTGTAGCG
>CBDTYC010000321.1:0-3067 GCA_965364495.1 uncultured Yoonia sp.
CCGACAAATTCGCCTTTGACGTATAGCTGCGGGATTGTCGGCCAGTCAGAGTAATCTTTGATACCTTGGCGGATTTCTTCGTCGGCTAGAACATTCACATCGCTAAAGTCGACGCCCATAAAATTCAACACACCAGCCACGCGGGACGAGAATCCGCACTGCGGCATGGATTTCGTGCCTTTCATGAACAGAACGACATCGTTGGATGTGACGGTTTCTTTGATTTTGTCTTGGGCGGTCATGTCAGTCTCTCCGGCTTTGATGCGCCTTGGCGCTGCGCGTGAATATTCGGGTAGTTCGGTTTTTAGGCTGGGGCTTTGGTGGTCAGCGCAAGGGCATGCAATTCGCCGTTGCTGCCATCCATCTTGCCCTTGAGGGCTGCGTACACGGCGCGTTGCTGTTGCACACGGTTCATTCCCCGAAAGCTTTCGTCAATGACTTCGGCTGCATAATGCGCGCCATCGTCGCCTTGGACGTTGATCGTGGCGTTCGGAAAGCTTTCGCGTAGCAGGCTTTCGATTTCATGTGATGTGATCGGCATCAGGTGTCCTTTTGGTCTGTTATCTTCAAACTAGGTGCCGCAGTGCTTTTGGACAAGTGGGGAGCTTCTGACCTGAGTTAGAATTACACAATGGTGACTAGGCGACAGCGTTTTCAAAAGCTGTTCGGTAGATGTGCGCAAGATCTGCAAGTGGCGCGCTTTGGCCGCCGAATGTGACCTGATCACCGCCGACTTTGCCGACCATAGCTAGCGTGACACCCGCGTTGCCCGCAGCGATCATCAGTGCTTCTGCTTGATCAAAATTGCAGGCAATCAGATAGCGTGCCTGATCTTCACCAAAAAGCGTCGGCGTGTCTTCGACATCCAGCTTGATGCCAACGCCTGCGGCCTCTGACATTTCAAAGGCGGCCAATGCAAGGCCGCCATCACTCAGGTCGGTACAGGCCTTGATATAGGTGTGGTTTGCACGGATGAAATCACCGTTGGTCCGTTCCGCATCCAGATCAACCGCTGGTGCATCGCCTTCGGCGCGACCAAAGACCTCTGCCAAGAGTGCCGATTGCCCAAGATGGCCATGGGTTTCACCCAAAAGTAGCAGAACGTGCCCTTCGCGGACCGCACCGATGATCATCTCGTCTGGGTGGTTGATGATGCCGACCGCACCGATTGTCGGCGTTGGCAGAATGCCGCGGCCGTCGGTTTCATTATAAAGCGATACGTTGCCGGAGACGATTGGCATATCCAGCGCCTTGACAGCTTCGCCGATCCCTTGGATCGCGCCCACGAACTGGCCCATGATTTCAGGCTTTTCGGGGTTCCCGAAATTCATGTTGTCGGTTGTTGCCAATGGTTTCGCACCGACGGCCGTCAGGTTGCGGTAAGCTTCGGCAACGGCTTGCTTGCCGCCTTCGACTGGGTTGGCTTTGACGTAACGCGGGGTCACATCACTGGTGAAGGCCAGTGATTTATCTGTGCCATGTACGCGCACGATCCCTGATCCTGCACCCGGTGTGCGGGCGGTATCGCCCATAACCTGCTGGTCGTATTGTTCATAGACCCACTGCTTGCCCGCATAGTTCGGGCTGCCGATCAGTGCTTTGAGACCATCAATCGGATGCACGCCAGTGATTTCACCAAGCGGGTCGGCAGTTGGTGTTGGGACCCAAGGGCGGTCATATTCAGGCGCGGAGCCAGAGAGTGTTGCAAGCGGCAAGTCGGCTTTGATCTCGCCATTGTGTTCAACAAGGAAACGATCCTCGGCGATTGTTTCGCCTACGATTGCAAAGTCGAGGTCCCATTTCTCAAACACAGCACGGGCTTCGGCCTCGAGCTCTGGCTTGAGAACCATCAGCATCCGCTCTTGGCTTTCCGACAACATCATCTCGTAGGCAGTCATGTTTTCTTCGCGCTGAGGAACGGCATTGAGGTTCAGCTTGACGCCAAGGCCGCCTTTGTCACCCATCTCTACCGCCGAACAGGTCAGACCAGCAGCACCCATATCCTGAATCGAGATCACGGCACCGGTTGCCATCAACTCGAGCGTGGCTTCCATCAGGCGCTTTTCGGTGAACGGGTCGCCGACTTGGACGGTCGGACGCTTTTCTTCAATTGTGTCGTCGAATTCGGCAGAGGCCATGGTTGCCCCGCCAACACCGTCACGGCCTGTCTTTGCGCCAAGATAAACGACGGGCATACCAACGCCCGAGGCTGCCGAATAGAAAATCTTGTCTGCGTCAGCCAAACCAGCGGCAAAGGCGTTCACAAGGCAATTGCCATTGTAGGCCGGATCAAAACGAACCTCGCCGCCGACAGTCGGGACACCAAAGCAGTTGCCATAGCCGCCAACGCCCGCAACAACACCGTTCACAAGCTGTCTGGTCTTGTGGTGATCGGGGGCGCCAAATGACAGCGAATTCATCGCCGCAATTGGCCTTGCGCCCATTGTGAACACATCCCGCAGGATACCGCCGACACCAGTCGCCGCACCTTGGTAGGGTTCGATATAGGACGGGTGATTGTGGCTTTCCATTTTGAAAACAACGGCTTGACCGTCGCCAATATCCACAACGCCCGCATTTTCGCCGGGTCCACAGATGACTTGCGGTCCTTCGGTCGGCAATGTGCGCAACCATTTCTTGGAGGATTTATAAGAGCAATGTTCGTTCCACATCGCCGAAAAAATACCAAGCTCTGTAAAGCTCGGGACGCGCCCGATAATCTCGAGGATGCGCGCGTATTCGTCAGGCTTCAGTCCATGTGCGGCAATCAGGTCGTCGGTGATGGCTGGCTCTTGCATCTTGGTCCTCTTGGGCTGCTTGGGCGATGCTTTACGGCAAGCCAGCCTGAGGGGCAACGGATTTGCGAATAACGGCGCGAAATATGGCTTTGGGCAAAAAAAATGCCGGGCACAAGGCCCGGCGAAGTCCAACAGGGAGGTTGAAGATATTGAGCGCGAAGCATCAATGCCTTCGAGGGACCAGATAGGGCGCAATATTTGTGCATTCAAGAAAAAAGCGGCGTTCTGGGTGCAAAGCCGCTATGATGTGGGCGCATGGCTCGCAGTTC